>CAMUGK010000042.1 GCA_947088415.1 uncultured Bacillota bacterium
AAATTTAAATAAAAAAATTTCCTATGATAAAAATAATAATAAAAAACTTTTTATAAAAAACAGCAAAATGCTTGATTTTATATTTTCTTTATGATATTCTATAGAAGCAGAAAAGTTTGACAGACTAGCCGTCTGCCATTACAAGTGCCTTTCTTGTAACAACTTTACTATCAACAAATTATTTATGCCGGCGAAAGTGAAATATCTCCGCTTTACACGACGGCAAAGCCTAGCGTAAATGCTCGATGCGTCCGCTTCGCTACCTAGTGCAGACGAAACCGTCTGCCATAACAAGTTTAAATCTTGTAAATACTTTACTATCAACAAAATATTCATGCCGGTGTGGTGAAATGGCAGACGCGCGGGACTCAAAATCCCGTGTCCGCAAGGACGTGTCGGTTCGACCCCGACCACCGGCACCATCAAAAGTGCCTAAATACCGAAAATTTAGGTACTTTTTTATAACTTATCTATTCTTGCAAATTTTCTAACAATTTTCACATTTTTCTAACAATTTTCTAACAATCGTCTAACAATTTATTTCGTGTTATTAAATGTTAAGTAAGATTTTAAAATGCTGTTTAATGTTGAATAGACAAAAACCAGCCAAGAACATTAAAGTTCTCGGCTCAGATTTTTATTAAATATCCTTTAACATCAAAAATATCAGTTTTCATAACATCAACAATTTCAATTTGTTTATAGTTCTGGAAACTGCTTTCATCATTCTCAAAAATCAAAACTTTATTTACATTTGTCAAGCGTTTTATTTTTTCTATTGATTTCACAAAGTTTGTTTTATCGTCATAAATGATTCCTTGAAAAATTTTATCTAAATCAAATTCTTTTATAATTACATCTGCTCTTCGTTTGCTTGCTTTTGTCCATAAAATACAATTGCGTTTCCCGTTTTGCTTCAATTTCTGAAAAAGTATGTTGTTTAAAACCAACCTATATTTCATCCAATTTAAAGAAAAATATCGTTGCTTTTCTTCTATGATTTGCTTCAATTCTTGCAACGATATTTTATTTATATCGTTCCGCGTTATTCGCTTTTCATCATCAATTCTTGGATATCCAAATTTTTCTAAAGCGAAATTATATGCATCATTGTTTAAGGTTGTTGAACTTACGAGTGTATCGTCTAAATCTGAAATTATTATCATTTCATACTCACCAGTTCTTTCATGGTTTTTTGAGTTAGCATAGTTGCACCTTCTTCCAAAAATTGCTTGTTCAAGCCAAAAATTGATTTCCCATTGTCAGTTTTTTCATTGAACATAACATATCGCTTGTGCCCGTATTCTCTCGCCTTGTTCATTGCGTGCCTTGAGCCACTATCTCCTTCTCCTTGCTTAAAACTCGCAATCAAAACAACTGCTTTGGAAAACATTGCTTGCAATCGGTCTCGTTCAATAAATCTTTTGATTCCTTCATTACGACTTTTTGGCTTTGCAACATATTCAGTTATGACAAGTCCGCCTTTTTCAACAATCTCGTTCGCCAAATCAATATTCTTGTAAGGATAAATGCTGTCCAAAATTGTTGGCAAAAATGCGACAGTCTTTCCGCCGTGTTCAACGCAAACTTTGTGTGCAATTGTGTCACAACCATTCGCAAGTCCACTGACAATCGTCATATCGTTTTCAATAAATTGCTCAACAATTTTCCTTTCTCTTTGTTCAATATCTTCGTCTGGAGTCAAACAACCGATAACAGCAACATTTTTGCTTATGTCTTTCAACAAATTAATGTTTCCACGATAGAAAAACAAAAATGGCTTATCGCTTTGTTTTATACTTTCACTAACTTGCGGAAAGTTTTCGTCAAAACAACAAATAACATCAAAATTTGCATTTTTTAGGATTTTCTCATACCTTTCAACATCAACATCAATTTCTTCCACTTTTTCGCACGATGAAAAACTCTTCCAAAAATTTGCATTGGATTTTATCAGTCCTTCGCAAACTGCAACATAAAGTATCAGCGAAAGTTTTGAATACATTATTAACTCCTTGTTTTTGCAATTACATAAAGTATAACATTTTTTGCACCAAAGTCAAACAAAGTTTGGACGCAATCTTCTGCGACATTCACACCTTCAGTGTAAATATCGTCAACAAGAATAATATTTGCATCTTTTATGATATTCTTGTTGATTTCACAGGTGTCTTTTGTTATTCCAATATATGGATCGTCTCCAGTATTGTTTTCAAGCCTCCAATTGTGCGTGGTTTTTGTGTTTTCAACTCTTTTAATTGCATTTGTGCCATTCTTGACTCCAAGACTATCAGCAACGCTTAAAACCGCTTTTTTAAACATCAGCTGACTTTGTGAATAACTTTTGTCAGTCTTTGATCTTGGGATTGTGCAAATTACAACACGAGAAAAATTTTCTTTTTGCACAATCGACTTTAAATCATTTGAAAGTTTTTCACAAACTGTGACAAAATCTTCGACTAAATCAGTTTCGCTGTATTGCTTGCTCATATTTTTAAGTCGATTGATAAAATCTGGATTCCCCTGTTTTTGATAACCAACATAATCACAGTTATAATAGCCTGTCACATCTCTATCCACATATTTGTTTGCTTTGATTGTAAATTTTTTCATTTTCTTTCAACTCCTTTCTTAAAATGCAAAAGGCTGAAGAAATTTCTCTCTCCAACCTTTTGTTAAGCCAATATTATCATTGAAAATTGTCAAAATCAAGATTTAGTGCCAATATTTTTTTATTTTAATTTTTTTATTTTTATCTAACCCCAATACTCTTTAAAACTTTTTGATAATATTCTTGTGCAACTTTTCTTGCCTTGATTGCTCCTTCGTTTAAAATTTTATCAACTTCTTCTTTATGTGCCATGAAATAATTAAACTTTTCTCGCATTGGCGAAATAACTTTATTTGCAACTTCAAAAAGTTGTTTCTTGGCATCTCCCCAACCTAAACCATTTTGTAAATCTTTAACAAATTGTTGATATTCTTCATTGCTTGCAAAAATTTTATATATTGTTGCCAATGTGCAGTTTGGGTCTTTTGGCTCACCTGGGAGATTACTATCTGTAACGATTTTATTAATTGATTTTTGCAAAGTTTTTTCATCAGTAAAAAGCCCAATTTGATTATTATAACTTTTGCTCATTTTTCGTCCGTCAAGACCAACAAGTGTGCATGTATTTTTTTCAATATATTCTTCTGGCACAACAAAGGTTTTGCCATATTTTTTATTAAAGTTTTCGGCTATATCTCGAGCGATTTCAATATGTTGTTTTTGGTCAAGTCCGACTGGCACTAAATTTGAACCAAAAAGTAAAATATCTGCTGCCATAAGAATTGGATAATTATATAACCCCATATTTATTCCGCTGTCGACATCATCGCCATTTTTAATATTTTCTTCGGTTTTGGCTTTATAGGCATGCGCCCTGTTCATAAGCCCTTTTGGAGTAACATTCGACAAAATCCAACTTAAATGAAAAACCTCTGGAACATCTGTTTGACGATAAAACACAATTTTTTCTGGGTCAAGCCCGCAGGCAAGCCATGTGCAAGCAATATTATATGTGAAATCTTTCATCTCTTGTGCCGACGACAAAGTGTTTAAAGCATGATTATCTGCGATAAAATAAAAACAATCAAATTCAGGATTTTTGCTGAGTTCTATGGCAGGTTTGATTGCACCAAAATAATTGCCAAGATGAGCATAGCCTGTTGGTTTAATACCTGTCAAGATTCGTTTTTTCATTTATTCCTCCAAAACAAGTATATTGTAACATAGAAAAAATTTTATCGCAACTAATTTTTAATAATATCAAGCTTAATAACAAAATCCATGACAATGCCAAAATCTATTGTCACCTTTCCCGATTTTTCTGCGGAAACAATAAAACTTCCACCTAAATCACGAGAAACTGTAATGCCTTCACTTGTTATAAATTCGACATCTGAATATTCTTTTATAATCGTTTTAGCAGAATTAATATAAAGCACAAGTTTAAAAACAGCAACATCTGAAATGTAAAGTTTATTTTCTGCAAAAATGCAATTGTCTGTTAAAGGAGTTATATCATAATAAAACTTTTGCATTTCAAAAGAAGGATTGTCTGGCAAGATTATATCGCCATCCCCCTCATGATTGTTGTTATCTTCAACGTCTTTGACAACTTTAATTTGAGCAACAGAAAAATATTTGTTGTTTTGATATTCAACACTGACATTTAAAATAGTTATGCCTTCTTTAACACCTGTTATTAATTTATTTTCATTAATAACTGCAACGCTAGTATCTGCAATTGACAAAACCACATCTGCTTTCTCATCAAATTTTGAATAAGAAACCTGACTTTCTTTGCCAACATACACAACCATATCTTCAACAGCAACCGGATTTGAGCCTTTGTTTGTTGGATTAAATGCAAAATGAAAAATTAGCACTAAAATGCCAGCAAAAGCAAGAACTAAAGCTAAAAGAACATACACAATTTTATGCAAAGTTTTCATGCTTTAATTTTAATCAAAAGCCTTATATTTGTAAAGTAAAATGTTCAAAATTTTCTAATTTTGTCGAGTTTGTATTATGTTTTGTCGAATAATATTGCTTTTTGTCGGTTAATAATTAAGCTTTTGAATACCATCAAAATAAAATTCTGGGACTTTTCCAGTGATAATACTTTCACAGATTAAAACTTCCAAAGAAGTGGCAAAGTTTTGAGTTCGAGCAGGCAAAACCATTCCTACATTAGACGTGATATTAAAATTTAGCGAATGGCGAGTTTGATTTATTCCTGCACTTTGAAATCTTGTAAAAAATTCGGTGTATACTGTTCCTACTGGCACAAGTTTAAGGCTTATCATTGGGCCTAAACCGAAAAAGAAAGGGATTCCTGTAAAAGTGCCAAGTGCGATGGAAATACCTTCACTGCCTAAATCATCCATTTCAATTTGAACAAGTTCGGTCACACGTCTGACAAGTTTGTTTATCTCTACAGTGTTGGTTTGAATTAAAGAAATTTCATTGTTAGAATTATATGAAATTGCAACAAGGTCACTATAGATTAAATTATTTTCAGTCATGGCAATTGAAACCGATTGTGAAATAACTTTGGTTGAAAGAGAACGTATTTTTTCTTCACTAAGTGAACATACGACTGGACTGACAACATAGAAATAATAAAAAATAAAAGCCAAGATTATTGCTATTATTCCACAAACAGCAATCTTAAATTTTGACCTTTTTTTTCTTCTTTTTTTCTTAACTAAACATGCATCTTGATACATATATAAATATATATGATTTAATTCGCATATCTTTGACAATTTTTAATAGAATTATATATTTTGTGCCTAGTATGCATTGCATAATACTGTATTTTGTATTATTTCTATTTTTTAGTTTTACTTTTAAAGATTAATGCAAAGATAAAAGCAAAGAAAACTGCTGCTGCAATACCTGCCGCTGTGGCTTCTAACCCGCCTGTAAAAATGCCCAAGATGCCTTTTGATTTTACAGCACCAATTGCACCTTTTGCGAGAGATGCACCAAAGCCTATAATTGGCACATTAATACCTGCCCTTGCAAAACCAGAGATATAATCATAAACACCTATTGCCTGCAAAAAGACTCCGACAAGCTCAAACAAAACTAAAATTCTAGCCGAAGTTATATTTGTTTTGATGATAAGTATTTCGCCTATCATACAAACAACCCCACCAATTAAAAACACCCATAGATAATACACTATTTCACCCCCTCTATAACCACTGCATGACAAACCCCAGGGATTGTATCCCCTTGTTGAGTTGCAGTTGTTGAAAGCAGTGCCCCCGTTGGCATGAATAAAACTTTTTTATACTTTCCTTCTCTAAGCTTTTGCATTATGAACGAGTTTAACAAGGTTGCACTACATCCACAACCCGAACCTCCACAAAGAGTTGCCTGTTCACGCGTGAAATACATCTGTCCACAATCGTTATAATTTAGTCCAAGTTTAATGCCTTGGTCTTCCATTAAATCTATCAAAATTTCACTGCCAAGTTTGCCAAGGTCACCTGTTACAATAAGGTCATAATCATCTGGAGTTGTTTTTGTGTCACGAAAGTGAGAAAGCATGGTGTCCATTGCAGCTGGTGCCATTGCAGCACCCATATCATTAACATCATTAATTCCCCAATCTATAACCTTACCAAAAGTTACACTTGCAATTGTTGGCCCAATACCTTTTTTAGATAAAACGCACGCCCCTGCACCTGTTACTGTCCATTGTGATGTTGGTGGACGTTGATTGCCAAGTTCCAAAGGAAAGCGAAATTGTCTTTCAGCTGTTGAAAAGTGAGAAGCGGTTGAACAAACGATATTATCAAAATGCCCACCTTCAATTAACGAAGCACCTATTGCCAAGCTTTCACTCATGGTTGAGCATGCACCAAATAGCCCAAGATATGCAAAATTAAACTGTCTTGCAGCATAAGATGAACTTATAATTTGATTTAACAAATCGCCAGCAAGCATAAGGTCAACGCTTGATGGTTTAATTTTTGCCGATTGAATTGCACCTGTAATTGCCTGCTCAATCATTTTTCGTTCGGCTTTTTCATAACTATCCTCGCCAAAACTGTCATCTTTCATGACATAATCAAAATACTTGCCAAAATTACCCTGCCCTTCTTTTGGCCCAACAATTGAATAACTGCCTGTTATAATAGGTTTGTTTTTAAAAATTACAGTTTGTGTATTTGCCATAAACACCCCTAAACAAAAAGATAAATTAAGCCTACAAGCATGCTTGCAATCACACCAAAAACAATAACTGGCCCTGCAATTGTGAACATTTTTACACAAATGCCATAAACAATTCCTTCATGTTTAAATTCAATAGCAGGACTTGTGATTGAGTTAGAAAAACCTGTAATCGGCACAATCGAACCACCACCTGCAAATTTGCCAATCTTGTCATAAACTCCAATGCCAGTAAGAAAAGATGCCAAAAATATAAGGGTTACTAATGTTAACGCCCACGCTGTTTGTTCTGAAATATTTGGAAACCACAAAAGAAGAAGGTCATTTATGCCTTGACCTAAAACGCAGATAAGTCCACCTATCCAAAATGAATTGAAAAGTGTTGGCCATGCCCTTGTTTTAGGAATTTTTGCTTGGACATATTTATTATAAGCTTGATTTCGCTTTTTATCTTCCATAAACTCTCCTTTAGTTTTTATTAAATATTGCCCAAAAAACAAAATTTAAACATTTTTTGAATGCATAAGATTTTCTTTTTGGCACAATCTAAAATAAAGGAGTTAATTATGAAAAAATTATTTGTTTATTCAATTTGCACACTTGCATCAATTGCCTTTATCGGCTGTGGAAGCAATTCAACCGACAGCACAATTCGTGACCTAAACTCACAATTAAGCCATGTCAACAGCAGTATTTCAAGCATATAAGAACAAGATATGTATTCAAATTAT
>CAMUGK010000043.1 GCA_947088415.1 uncultured Bacillota bacterium
CTCAAAATATAGTGACTTAGAATGTAAAAGTGGGATAACGGGCAAGAACTTGGCGCAAAGCATTTTAAATGCAACAGGTAATCAGGCTACACTTCGTTCATGTCGTGGACATTTGACCGACCACTATAATCCTGTTAATCATACAGTTAATATTTCGCAAGATAATATAAATTCTTCTTCGGTGGCAGGCCTTGGCGTTGTTGCACACGAAATGGGGCATTATCTTCAACAAGTTAAAAATTATAAACCTTTCTATATTCGTCAAACAATTGTCAAACTTTGTAATTTTACATCTGGCCTTCTTATGCCACTTCTTTTGATTGGTATTTTATTGAATGTCTTTGCTTTTACAATGTATGGCGTGGTAGGAGATATTCTTATTTGGATTGCAGTTGGCATTTATGGTGTTTCGGCACTTGCGAATCTTGCTACACTTCCAGTAGAATTAAACGCTTCAAAAAGGGCGTTAACCATGCTTGAAGGTATGGGAATTATGGACAAAGAAGAACTTGGCAAAACCAAACAAGTTTTATCTGCAGCAGCACTCACTTATGTTGCAGCATTATTAGTAAGTCTTGGCTATTTCTTAAGATTATTATTTTATGCCTTAATTTTAAGAGATAATTAAAAAAGATATGCAACTAGCATATCTTTTTTAATATTCATCATATGGTTTGTTATAAGGTGAGTGGAAGTCGTCAATATATTCATCGCTTGCTTCAACATTATAGCGAGGAGTGCAATGACAATCTTTGCAATCGCATTTATCACGACTTATAAAACTTTTGCAAAAGTGTTTTTGTATACCATTTGACATAGGCTCTCCGTCGCCAAGTGAAACTTCTATAGTCTCTTTGTTGCAATTGCAACCATCTTCATTGTAAACACAGTTGTTAACATTACATTTAACGCCACAGTTGCAGTCATAATTATTTTCTTTTTTCATATAACCTCCTACCTTATTTTGAAGAGAAATAGAAAAATTATACAAAAAAAGTGGCTTTGCCACTCTTTTTAAATAAAAAACATTATAATTCAATAACTTCATCAATAATAGGCAATATTCGCTTGTCATGAGAAATTATTACGCAAATTTTATTGTTTTCTTTTAATTTTTTAATCTCATTAAAAACTTTTTCGACATTTTTTATATCTAATTCGTTTGTTGGTTCGTCAAAGAAATATACGTCGGCTTCTTTTGATAAGGTGCGAATAAAATCTATTCGTTTCTTTTCTCCACCTGAAAGTATTTGTTTGACATCTCTTCCTTCGCTTTCACGCTCTAAAATTTTATTCATACAAAAGGTTTTAATCAATTGTTTAGCCTTGCTGTTAAGTTCTTTGTCAGGATATGCAAGGTTTTCTTTTATCGACCTATCAAAAAGAATTGAAGATTGAAACATATATGAAATTTTGTCGGAAAAGTTTTCAAGCGACATTAGATTATATTTATTGTTTACTAAAATAGCCCCAGACTTTACATCACGAATGCCACATAGTGCATTTATGAGTGTAGTTTTGCCACAGCCACTTTCGCCAGAAAGAAGATATGTCTTTCCGCTTTGGAATTTTGCATGATAAGTATGTTTAAATTGACCTAATTGAACTTTGTAATTTAAAATTTCTATAGATTTAAAGTTTTCATTATGTAAGGCTTGGTTTTTAAAATTTTCACCTTTTTTAATTCTCTGTGATGATGGAACTAAAACTTCAAGATTGCAAAGTTTGATTGCTGCCGCTTGAATGTCGCCAAGTTCATAACCCCAACTTTCAATTGTGTTTTGAATGTCATAAAGAATTGTAAATATCATTGTTACAGAGGCAATAACTTGAGTTGAACTTCCTCTTGCAATAAAAGCCCAAACACCAAAGGCGATTGCAAGATATTCGATGAATATGATTGCTATCCAATAAAAATAGCCAATTTTTGCACGTTTTTTGTGAAATTTATAGAAAATTTTATTTAAAAATCCAAGTTGAATTCTTTCGTTGACTTGAGATTTTAAAACGCTTATAAGTGAGATGTTTTGAATTGATGTCAAAATTTGATTTCCTATTTTAGCATTTGTGTTTTCAATTTTATCTATTACAGGGCTTTGTATTTTCAGTCTTATAAATACTGCTAAAAAGATTAATAAAATCATTGCCAAGCCAATTACTCCAACAAGCCAGTCAATTGAAAATAGAATAACCATATTAAAAACAACCGCAATAATATTGGTTAACATATTCCAACATAAAGGTTCAATAATTTGATATACGCAGTCAGTTGCATTTTTTATTATGTAATTTATTTCGCCGTTTGTCATTCCAAAGTCGAGATTTACTCTTTCTAGAAATAGTAAGTCTTGTGCTTTAATATTAACAACGCAAATCATCTTTCTTGCAAACTTGTCGATGGTGTAGTAGTGAAGCATTCCAATCATCCAAAGAAAGATGTGAGTGCCAATTAATAAAAAGACAAGTGCAATCGTTGGCAGTGAAGATAAATCTAAAAACAAAAGTTTAACTGGCTCGCCACAAAGGCTTGCAAGAACTAAAGGCGGAATAACATTGAAAAACATCCAAGGCAGAGCAGAAACAATAGAAAAAAGAAATATAAGAACAAAAGTTGTTCTATCTTTTTTATCCATAAATTTCCATAATAGTTTCAGACTTTTTAAAATGCCAGATTTATTTTCTCTTTTTCCCATATTTTTTTATTATAACATAAAAACACAAAAATACAAAATAAAAAAAGTGGCATTGCCACTTTCAATTAAATTTTATTTTTCCACTTACATAAGACACAAGTTCATTGATATTTAATCGAATTTGTTCCATAGTGTCGCGGTCACGAAGAGTAACAGTGTTATCTTCAAGTGTGTCAAAATCTATTGTCACACAATAAGGTGTTCCAATTTCGTCTTGACGGCGATAACGTTTCCCGATAGAGCCAGCTTCGTCATATTCACACATAAACTCTTGTGAAAGGATTGAATAAACTTCTTTTGCCTTTTCATTCAAATTTTTTTGAAGTGGCAATATTGCAACTTTATATGGTGCGATTGCAGGATGGAAATGCATTACAACTCTTGTTTCACCATTTTCGAGTGGTTGCTCTTCATACGCTGCACATAAAAGTGCAAGGGTAAGCCTGTCAGCACCGATTGAATATTCAATCACATTAGGAAGATATTTCTCATTAGTGAAAGGGTCAAGATAAAGCATGCTTTTGCCAGAATATTCTTGATGACGAGACAAATCCCATGTTCCACGATGATGAATTCCATTAAGTTCTTGCCAGCCGATAGGGAAGTTGTATTGAATGTCGCAAGCGGCTTTTGCATAGTGAGCAAGTTTGTCATGGTCATGAAAGCGCAGGTCTTCTTGTTTTAAACCTAAATCATTTACAAACTTGTTTGCTCTTGCTTTATAATTGTTATATATATCCATACTTTCATTTTCTTTACAGAACATTTGAAGCTCCATTTGTTCAAATTCAATGGTTCTAAAAAGAAAGTTGCCAGGGGTGATTTCATTTCTAAAAGACTTGCCAATTTGTGCAATAGCAAAAGGCACTTTTGCACGGGTGGTGCGTTGAACGTTCAAAAAGTTGACATATTCGCCTTGACAAGTTTCAGGACGAAGATAAACAACGTCGGCTTCGGCTTCAAGTGTGCCACGTGATGTTTTAAACATTGGGTTAAATTTACGAATTGGTGTCCAATCAAAACCGCCACAATGTGGGCAAGTTACATGATGCTCGGCAATGTATGCTTCAAGTTCTTCGTTTGTCATGGCTTCGGCAGAAACACTTCCTTTTGAGTGCTTTTCAATCAAAGTATCGGCTCTTTCACGCTGTTTGCATTTTTTGCAGTCCATTTTTGGATCGCCAAAACTTGCAATGTGTCCGCTTGCTTCCCAAGTTTTTGGGTTCATTAAAATTGCAGCGTCAACGCCATAAGTTTGTGGGTCTTCTTGAACAAACCTCTTCCACCAAGCACGTTTAATGTTGTTTTTAAGTTCAACACCGATAGGCCCAAAATCCCAAGTGTTTGCAAAACCACCATAGATTTCGCTCCCGGGGAAGACAAAACCCCTTGCCTTGCATAGATTTACAAGTTTTTCCATAGTTAAATTTGATTTTTCCATAATTTTTACTCCCATTGATTATATTTTTAAAATCTGTCATCTCGACCAACTTTTATTAGTCATCCTGAAGCATGGCTGAAGGATCTTTTGAGCAATATTAGGTTCAATGGATGTTTCGACTTCGCTTTGCTTCGCTCAACATGACAGAAACAAGATTTATCGAAATGACAATGACTTTTTTGAAATAGGGTTTATCGAAGTTATGTCATTCTGGAAAGTGGCATTGCCACGCACAAAAAAGCCCTATGCCAAAAAATCTTGACATAGGGGCGAATAGACCGCTGTTCCACCCTAATTCACATTGAAAATCAATGCCTTCATTAACAGTCTTTACGCCGACTCCCGCGAAATGCTGATAAGGTTGCCAAGCCCCGTCATTGCAAATTATGAATATATTTTATATCTTTTAAAAAACTTTGTCAAGCAAATTATTTAAGTTCTGTTTGAATATCTTGATTGGTCATCGTATTTTCAAGCATTTCTGACAATTTCTCATCTGCTTGTCTCTTATTCAAATAATAAGTCGATGCACTTGCTCTGCCGCGTTTGTCTTTTTCATATGATGAGCAGATAACGTAGGATATACCTGATGTTGCTATTGAACCTACTCCTACAGCAAGTGTAAGAACAAGATATTTGTTTGAATTATATTGCTTATAAATTTCATCTACTTGTGTTTTAATTTCTTGATTTGCATATTCAGTGATAAACTCTGTATCTGATGTTTTTACAATCTTGTCAAGTTTTGAAGAATAATCTTTGAGAATTTCAGGTGTTAGATTAGTTTCAGATTTTAATTCGCTGATAAGTTCTCCGGAAGCTTTTAAAATATATTCTTGTTTAGGAGTTTCGACAAGTTTTGCTATTTCAAAATTTTCTTTATTGACTTTGTCGACCATCACACCTAAAAAAGCACAATATGCCCCAAGTCCTGCTCCCGCGAATGCCAACGAAAGGTATTTTCCTATTTTTAATCCTTTTGCCTGCTTTTTGCAAACAGCAATTTCTTTTTCAAGTTCTTCAATACCCATGCTTTGAAAATTTTCAGTTTGTTTATTTTTTCTCTTCATAAATTTCTCCTATAAAGAAATTATATCACAAAAATTATACAATTTCAATAGGGAATTTGATATTTATCCTTGATTTTCCAACATTTTTTCTGAATTAGACTTCAAATTTTTAATTTTTTCTAAAGATTTTTCTTTCTCGTGGTTAACGAAAATTGTTGAGCCGCTTAGTCCGATAAAAGCATATGTGGTTGCATAGAAGCCATATTTAAAGCCGTCCGTAATGGGATTTTCTACTTGAAAATCACGATTTTTTAAATATTCTTCTTTATTTTTAAGGTTATCGTTAAGTTTGAGTGAAAATGCGGTTATTCCGCTTGCCACGCTTAAACTCAATAGCCCAAAGGATAAGCCTGTAAAAACTTTTAGTGTCATGTTTAACTTCTTTATTCTGCTTTTAAGTTTTTCTAAATTTGCTTTCATTATGACCCCTTAAATTAAATATATTAATTTATAGCATAACAAAGCCCTAAACTCACTTAAGAATTTAGGGCTTTTATACATAATTTTGTAGGATTTTGTTATTTTTGACCATACTTTTCAACATATTCTTCATAAGTGCCAGTAAAGTCAATGATTTTATTTTCGTCAGTCATGTCAATAATGCGGTTTGCAACAGTTTCAATAATCTCTTGGTCATGAGTTGAAAAGAGCAGAACACCTTTATAATTTTGCATACCTTTATTGAGTGCAGTGATTGATTCAAGGTCAAGGTGATTTGTTGGCTCATCTAATATGATAAGATTTGAGCCTTCAAGCATGATTTTTGCAAACATACATCTCACACGTTCACCACCAGACAAAACGTTTGCTGGCTTTAAGTTTTCTTCGCCAGTAAACAGCATTCTTCCAAGCCAAGAGCGAATGAATGTTTCGTTTTGGTCTTTTGAATATTGTCTAAGCCAATCAACAATTGAAGAGTCGTTCTTTTCAAATAGTTCGCCATAACTTTGTGGAAGATATGACTTTGAAATTGTTTTCCCCCAACGAATCTCGCCACTGTCTGCGTCGTCTTTTCCCATAAGAATATTGAATAAAGTGCTTAAAATTTGATTATTTTTTGCAAAAAAGACAACTTTTTGGTCTTTTTCTATGTTAAATGAAAGATTTTTGAAAAATCCGTTTTTAGTCAAGTTTTCAACTTTTAAAACTTCTTTGCCAATTTCTTGCGTGTATTCAAAGTTGATGTAAGGATATTTTCTTGAAGAAGGTCTAATATCTTCAATAGTTAATCTTTCAAGTTCTTTCTTTCGGCTTGTTGCTTGTTTAGATTTAGAAGCATTTGCCGAGAAGCGTGCAATAAAGTCTTTAAGTTCCTTAGCACGTTGTTCTGCCTTTTTGTTTTGGTCTTTAAGTTGACGAGCCATAAGTTGACTTGTTTCATACCAAAAGTCATAGTTTCCAAGATACATATTGATTTGACCATAGTCAACATCGCAAATATGAGTGCAGACTTTATTTAAAAAGTGACGGTTGTGCGAAACAATAATAACTATATTTTCAAAACCTAGCAAAAAGTTTTCTAGCCAGCGTGTTGTTTTAAAGTCAAGGTTGTTTGTAGGCTCATCCAAAACCAAAATGTCAGGATTTCCAAAGAGTGCTTGAGCAAGCAAAACTTTAACCTTAATTTTAGGGTCCATGTCAGCCATAAGAGTGTAATATTCACTTTCATTCAGACCAAGATTTTGAAGTAGGTTTTTGGCTTCGCTTTCAGCTTCCCAGCCACCAAGTTCGGCAAACAAAGTTTCAAGTTCGCCAGCTTTAATTCCATCCTCTTCATTAAAGTCTGGCTTCATATATAATTCATCTTTTTCCTTTTGAATTTCCATTAAACGTTTGTGACCTAAAAGCACGGTGTCTAAAACCGTTTCGTTGTCGTAAGCGTTTTGGTTTTGTGCTAAAACGCTCATGCGTTCGCCAGGGGTTATAAAAATTTCGCCAGTGTTTGGCTCAAGTTCGCCAGTCAAAATTTTTAAAAAAGTTGACTTTCCAGCTCCGTTAGCGCCAATAATGCCATAACAATTTCCTTTTGTAAATTTTAAATTAACTTCTTTATAAAGTGTTCTTCCGCCAAAAGCAAGCGAAATATTTGATGCTTGAACCATAATTTTCTCCTAATTTATTTTTGAATTATTATACAAAAAAATTTAAATAAAGTCAATAATATAAGCTGTTAAAAATAAATTAAAAAATAATAATAAAAAAATAAAAAATAATAATTAAATAAAATTAATAAAAAATAGCA
>CAMUGK010000044.1 GCA_947088415.1 uncultured Bacillota bacterium
CAAACCATTCAGTTCTAGCACTGAAGAGAATGTTGAAACTTATCATAAGTTTGTAGAAAGTGGAGAAAGTAAATATCTCACTTATGATACGCCATCAACTAATGAATACACAGGCTGGTCTGTGTCAAGTATTTCAGATGACAGTAAAGCGAAATATATCACAGAAGTTCCAAAATTTGAAAATATTAAAGTCAAAGACGTTACTTTCATATATGACGGTGGTGCTGAACCTGCTGAAAGAAAAAATAGCAGCTCTTCAACACGAGCAGAATATCAACCTCCTGTTAACCTTAAAGTTTCTCAAGATAGATATAGTCTTAGTGATTATGACTCTAATAATAATAAGCATGATTCTTTAGGTGAAGCAGATGGGGCTTTCACAGTTCCAGAACTTCCAGGTTACGTATATGACGGACAGGAAACTGTGGCAATCAAAGTTATTGTAACTTTGTGGTATAGCCCTGCTTATAGAGCAAGCTCTTCAGCCGAAGAAGATAGTGCAGATGAAATTATTGAATTTGAAACAAAATTGAATATTAAAAAGTCAACCACATTTGCAAGCAATGTCAACACCTTTGTTCGTGACGGAAAAGAATTTGATGTCAAAGATTATATCTCAGTAACCCGCAAACAAGACGGAACAAATCAAATTGTAAATGATTATAACATCTATGATGATACTCTTGTAATGTTACTTCCAGACAGTGGAAACATCACCTTTGATTTCCAAGCATTTAATTATGAACAAGATGAACAAGGCAATTGGGTTGAAGGCAAACACTTCCCACTTTCAAGTGTTGATGAAAATGGAAATAATGTTCCAAAAACATTTACAGAACGAAATAAAACTAAAAATTCTAAAGCATTCTATTATTCACTTTCAAATAGATATGCAAAAAGAACATTAGACAAAAACTCTTATTTCAGAATCAAACTTTCTGGAAATGAACTTGAAAAGGTTAAAAATAGAGATGTTCAATTTAGATATGCTGGTCAAAGATTGGCTATAAAGAATATTTATGAAGAAACTTTGGCTGACGGAACGACAAGAGAATTTGCATACCTTGTTCCTGATGACGATGATATTGAAAACAGTCTTGTAGAGGGTGGACTTGCAGATAATAGCAATATAAACATTGGAGAAGCAACAGAGGGCAATGCAATCAAACTTGCAATGCTTAAAGATGGCAAAGACAGACTCAACATTGAATCAACTGCAAGCATGACAACTCAAGGCACAAAACGCAGAGTAGTTGGCGAAGATGCAAATGATCGACGACACTATTTGATTAGCATTGGCGGGGAGAAAAGTGTTGAATATAGCTATTCAAGAAATTATGAAATTACTGGTTATTATTCAGGTATTGGCAGTTATTCTTCTTCTCAAGCAATTATTGATGAATACATTGCTATTGGAGAAAACCCAACAAAATATATTGTTCCATTCAGTGCATGGTCATCACAACTTCCATTGTTGAAGGCAGAAAAGACAGGCACAAGTCAAAGAGACATTGTGATCGACACATTCAGCAAAGAGAGTCTAGAAAAACTTGATATTAAAGTTTCTGGAGATGCTGGTGCTGGTGCTATAGAAAAATATGAAGATGGCAATATTTTCACAGGAAGTGATTTTAATATAAGATCGCACTTTATTGCAGTAGTTATCAGTGAGAAGATTTCAGGTTTTGATAATAGTTGGTCAAATAAGGAATCATTCCTTCTTACAAATACCGATGGCTTTAAGTTTGCACTTAATCAATATGACGAAGAGCCTGCTAAACGAATTGCATTGAGTCAACTTGGAATACAAGATGAGAAATTAATAACCACTCAACGTGTAATGAAAGACGGCGAATATGTTTATGAAGACCGCGAAATCGATTTGACTGGTGTAGGCCTTGAAAATGCTTATTCAATAATTTCTGCAACAACTTTGGCTAAGGGAGAAAAAGTTACACCAATTGAAGACGGTAACGGCGTTACAAAAGTCAAGGTTAATGGAATTGAATTTGCTAAAACAGATAATGGCAAGTTTGAGATGATTAAAACTAGTTACACAATTAAAAACACAACACCACTTCTAAGGACAACTTATACTCAAATTGGTCAAATAGACAAACCTAAAGGACTGTCAACAAGTGGCAATAATGAATATATCGAAGTTGAAGTTAAAAGCACTGAATTTACAAGCGAAACCAATGAACAAACTGCTATAGCGTTTATTAAAAAGTCTGAGTATTTAGAAGTTGAAGAAAACGCAAAGGTTAATATTTACGGAATTACTCTTTCAATTGACCTTTCAGACCCAATTTATCTTGGAAGCACTCAAGTCATTAATGAAACCGACAGCGGTTATAAAAAGATTTGGCAAGCAAAAACAAGAGAGGGCAAGTTAGAAAGTATTTCTTCAAACAATTACTTTATGGTTACTCGAAGTTCTTTAAATTTTGTTGTTCCATTAGATGGTTATAAAGAAACAATCAACGACATTGTTGTTGATTATACTCATGGCGGAAGTTATATCACAAAACAAGAAAATACTCTTAATGAAGATGTTTTGGCTGTTAAGCTGGCAGGTAGTGTCACAGAAAATCAATCTAAAGTTGTTGATGTTTACACTTATCAAGTGATTGAAGGAGTGGGCGAAGATAAATTAATAGGTTCAAATGATGAATCTAAATATAAACTTGTTCAAATTGATGTGACAGAAAATGGTAAAACAATTTCTTACTTCTTCTTGCAAGAACCAAATGGTCAACTTTATTCAATACTTTCAAACTTTGCTTTTAAAGGTGCGAATATTGCAACACCAGACACTCCCGAGACAACTTAAAGGAGAAAGGTTATGCACTGGATTTTAATCGTTATTTGTGTGATTGCCAGTATGAACTTTCTTCTTATGATTGGTATGGTGTTTCTTGAAAAAAAGAAACCGCAAACCATTATTTCATGGCTTACGATTCTGACATTTCTTCCACTTATCGGATTTATATTATATATAATTTTCGGCAGTGGATTGAGTGTCAGAACTCGTCGCATGATAAAAAAGAAGGCGATTTCAGAACGCGATATAATTAAAAATATAGACGGCATACAAAATCTTAACAATGCCAAACTTGACGGATTGACTGAAAAAGATAAACAGATTGTTACATTTTGCTATAACAATGGCTCTTACCCTTGCCCAGGGAATGATGTTGTAATTTTCAATAACGGGATACAAAAAATTACTTCTTTAAAAGAAGACCTGCTTAAAGCAAAACATTCGATTAATATTGAATATTATATCTTTGCTAAAGATTCGACTGGCAAACAAATTATGGATATTCTCTGTCAAAAAGCAAGAGAAGGTATCGATGTCAGACTTATCTATGATTCAATAGGCTCTCGAAAAGCACCAAGACGTTTTTTCAATCGTCTTGTTAAAGCGGGTGGTCAAGTTGCCGAATTTTTTCCACCATTTATGCATATAAGACTTATCAACCTTAAACTCAACTATCGCAACCACAGAAAAATAGTTGTTATTGACGGAAAGATCGGCTACACTGGTGGAATAAACATTCGTGACGACCATATGGGTTTAAATAAGAAACTCAATCCTTGGCGAGATACAACAATCAGAATTCAAGGAAGTGGAGTTTATGGGCTTCAAAACATCTTTATTGATGATTGGCGTTATTGCAAAAAAGACAATACTCCACCAAAAACCTATCTTGAGCAAGGTTTTTTCCCTTCGCCAGAAATTAAAGGCGATGTAACAGTTCAAGTTCTTTCATCTGGCCCAGACACATCTAATCAAAAGATAAAAGAAGGTTTTATCAAACTTATTACAAATGCCGAAAAAAGAGTTTGGATTCAAACACCTTACTTTATTCCTGATGATAGCTTTTTAAGTGCATTTTACATTGCTATTAAAAGCGGTGTCGAAGTTTGCATAATGGTGCCAAACAAACCAGATAAAAAATCTGTTTATTATGTAACACTTTCTTACTTGAAAGAGCTTAGTGAGCTTGGTGCAAAGATTTATCTTTATGATGGTTTTTTGCATAGCAAAACTATCATTGTTGATGATAACAAATTATCTATTGGCACATGCAATTTAGATAATCGCTCGTTTGGTCTTAACTTTGAAGATACTGCAATTATGTATTCGGTTAAACTTAACAAAAGTTATCAAGAGACATATAAAGAAGACACAAAAAATTGTTACGAAGTCAGCCCAGTTTATTTTAAACGTAAACGTTGGCTTACAAAGTTCTTGCAAGCCATTTTCCGTTTGCTTGCACCATTATTTTAATAAACAAAAAAAACAGCAATACTTTGCTGTTTTTTTTGTTTGACATTGCCACCCGCCTCACGCTAAATGGCAATTTGCTGTTAGAAACAGCCATTGGCTGTCCTTATTTATGGCAATCGTCACAATCACAACCACAATCGTGTTCACAAGAAACTTCTTGCAAATATTTGTCTAGTGGTTGTGCCTTATAAAAGTTTTCTGGCATCCAATCGGTTGTTGTAAAGCCAGCAGGGGCACACAACACTTCAGGAATACGATTGATTACTGTTGCACAAGTAAGCTCAACTGTGCATGGACGTTCAATCACAACGCGTGTGTTTGGTTCGCCTTCAATTGTCCAGTCGTTGCAGTCAAACTCTTTAGAATCATAAACCTTGCCAATACATTCAGATTCAATAACAATTCCTTCTTTGGTTTCTGTTGTAACAACAGCACTCATTCCTGTGCAATTGCCTTTGGCAATAGTCATGCCAAGAGTTGAACTTTTCAAGTTTTTAGTTGCAATTTGTGGCAAACATTTTTGAGTTTGTCTAGTTACATGAAGTCCAAGCTTTTCGCAAAGCCAGCCATTCACATTCCACATATAACTTGGCGCAAACTTGCCAGCGTTAATAAGCTTCTTTCTCTCTTCATCAGAAATGTTGTCAGCAGAAGCAACTTGATTTTGAAATTCTTCAACTGTAAGCCCTGCACCATGAACTTGAGCAAGAGAGATGCCATAGTCTTCAACATTATAACTAGATTTGCCTTTAATTTTTGTGATTTTGTGAGTAGCACCAGCAAGCACGCTGATAAGGTTGCCCCAAAAAACATCTTGATAACCACTTCCACAAATAGTGCAACCATTTTCTTGAGCAAGCTTATCAATTTTTTTGAAAAGTTTAGGATTGCTGTTTTGTGGGAAGAAAGCTTCTTCACAAGTTGAAATAGCGTTTACACCATTTTTAGCACAAATTTCATAAGCAGGGTAATTTTCTGCAAATACACTTGTTGTTGTGATAATTGCAACATCAACATCGTGTTCTTGCAAAAATCTGTCAAATTCTTTTGCATCTTGAACTTTTACTCCATACTTTTTGTTTAACCCAATCACTTCAGAAATGTCTTTTCCGACAAGATTTGGATTGATGTCAAAAGCACCTACGATTTTAACACCTTTTTCAATAGCATAGCGCATTGTGTAGGCTGACATTTTCCCACAGCCATATTGAACCATATTGATTTTTTCCATAATAAAACCTCCAAAGATATTATATAAGTTTTAACAAAAAAATCAAAATAATTTCAATTAATTTTTAATATAATTCAACTTTAAGTTTTGCTGTAATTTTAATTTTTCCAACAAGGTCGTTTTCAATCATGTTTTCGCTGTATTCACGATAAAGATTTGAACAGCAATATACATATTCTTCGCTAATTTCCAAAACTTGCAAATCATCTCTTCCTGTAAGTTCGCTTGCTTTAAGTTTTGCATTATTAAGTGCAGAAATCATTGTTTGGTTGTAAATTTCTTGGTAGTTTGAAACTTCATAATTAATATTTTTTATGCTTGTCACACCACATTCGCAGATTGCTGAAACATAATCATTAATTTCATTTAAATTTTCAACATTAAATGTGAAATGAGTTGTTGCATAATATCCTGTTATAGAACGATCGCTAGAATAATCATAATTTGGATAAGCAGAAAAATGTGTTGTAACAATATTATCTTTTGAAATTCCCATTTCATCAAGTTTTTTAACAGCACAATTTAAAACTTGAAAATTTTTATCTTTGGCGTCATTTATGTCAGAAGAAAGAGTTTCAATGCTTGCGCAAATTTTTGCTCTGTCTGGTGACATTTCTGTAGAAGCTTCACCAATAACACTAAAGGTTGGTGTTTTATCGTCAGCATAAACATTCAAATCCTGACTGTGAGAATTAAAACTTGCCAAAACTCCAAACCCAAAACAAATTGAAAGCAAGATGGCAAACCCTAAACATAAATATTTTTTCATTTTTTTACCTCCGCTATTTAATTTGAGCAAAAGGTTGAAATTTATGAAAAATTAATTACTATTCGACAAACCTAGTCAAAAAAACAAAAAAAGTGGCAAAAACCACTAATTTTTATAATATTTTTCAAAAGTTTCGACAATTTGATTAAACACACCTTCAATCGTGTCGGTTGCATCAATAAGCTTTACATGCCTGCGATCTTGTTTTGCAAGCTCTAAAAAACCTTTCTCAAGTGCTTTATAAAACTCAAGTCCACGACTCTCAATTCGGTCTTGTAGATTTTCTTTTTCTTTTCTCTCAAAGGCAGTTTGGGCTGGCAAATTTAAAACAAGCGTAAGATCGGTTGTGATGCCGTCAGTTGCAAAATCAATGATTGATTTAATTTTTTTTGGGCTTGTGCCAGTTGCATAACCCTGATAAACCAATGTAGAGTGATAAAACCTATCTAATAAAACAAGTTTTCCTTCTTCAAGTGCAGGCTTAATTTTTTCTTCAATAAGCTGAGCTCTTGCTGCATTAAAAAGCAGTATTTCAGCTTTAAGATTGATATTAATGTTTTTATGTAATAAAACCTCTCGCACTTGTTCGCCAAGTTCACTTCCGCCGGGTTCACGAAGTGCAACATAGTCAATTCCTTTTTTATCAAGATATTCTTTAAATGATTTAACTTGTGTTGACTTGCCACAAGCTTCTCCACCTTCAAATGAAAGAATAAAACCTTTTTTCATATAACCTCCTAAATATAAGTTTAAAAAAAGTTTAAACTTTTGTCAAGAATTAACAAATTAAAATTATTTTAATTTTTTGTGTAAATTTGTTTGCTAAAAAAGAAAAAATAGTATAAAATTAAATTATTAATTTAATAAAGGAAGATAGAATATGAAGAAAAGTAAAATCATCATGTTATCAATCCTTATTCCTCTCTTGTCAGTCGCTGGTTTAATCAGTGGCTTGGCGGGGGGGGGATTTTTAACTCTGCAAAAAATCTAGAAGAAAACAACCAAATAGAAAGCCCAGAAGGAGCAACACAGCCAACAAATACAAGTGGTTATTGGACAGATTCTGGCAGATATGGCACAACCGCATGGTCAGGCAGTGGAAGTGAAAGTGACCCATATTTAATACAATCAG
>CAMUGK010000045.1 GCA_947088415.1 uncultured Bacillota bacterium
AGAAGCCATATTATCTTTTAAAGTAAGTTTATCAAGATTCAAAACAAGAGTTTCATTGAGAGAATAACTATCATTTGTTCTATTCTTACCACGAATGTCTGTCAAGAAGCCATCTTCAACTTTAACTTCAGGACGCTCTGAATCGCCATTAGAGAATTCAATAACATCTGTTGAAGTATTTCCTGAATAGTCAGAAACAGAATATTCAAATCTATAAGTTCCATTTTCAACTAATTTAAGTTTAAGTTCATTATTCTCATAGAAGAGATTGCCAGAACGTTCATTATCCCAGTTTTCCATTGTGATTGTTTCTCTTGTAGTTGAAGTTGTTGCACTTGCGCTTGAGATAACAATTGTCACGCTAGAATTTTTAGGGTCAATGCCAAGTTTGCTTTCTTCAGTTGCGTTAATTCTTGGA
Organism: uncultured Bacillota bacterium; assembly: GCA_947088415.1. Lineage (GTDB taxonomy): Bacteria > Bacillota > Clostridia > Christensenellales > UBA1242 > Caccovivens. Next base: position 419 of record CAMUGK010000045.1, read on the forward strand.
ATAACAATTGTGTCGCCAACGTTTTTATGAGTTTGATAGTCTGGGCTTGCCTTGTATTCATCCATATGGAGAGTTGGAGCTTTGTCGTCAGTTACTTTAACTTTTAAAACTCGTTCTGGAAGTGGTACAAGTTTAATTTTCAAACCTTCAAGAGTTTCTGCAGTAACACTTTTATCTTTTTGGAAAATACCATCTGCGTCATAGTTCCCTACAATAAGTGTTTCGTTTATCATATCTGGCATAACAAGTTTGCCATTATATTCCAAATTACCATCAGCATTTACTGAAACATTAGGAGTTCCAACAACATAGCTTACAAGATATACTGAATATTTAAGTGAATAATTCCCTGAAGCATGTGCAACAAAGTGATTGTTTGAAAGTTCATAATAGTTTGTTTCGGCACTTGCAGTTGAAATGCTGTAATAAAGTGCTGTCTTAACATCGTTATCTTTCTTGAAGCCTGCATAAGCAGTTTCACCAGTGCTTTCGCTTGTGTCAATAACTTTGATTGTTGGAGAAGGCAATGCTTTTCTTTCGCTAACTTTAGGTTCAAGTGGAGTTTTTTCGTCAATATTGCCAATTACTGGATTTTTAGTATCTGGGTCACTTTCTGCTTTATAATCGAAGAAAGTTGCAATACTATTTCCACCAGCGTCACGAACTGTAACTACAACTCTATATTGACCAGCGTAAGAAGGTGTAAATGAACCAGCAACAAGAGTATATCTATTAAGATAAGTTTCTTTTGTTGCAGAAGAGTCTCTGCTTGGCCACAAAGTATAGTTTGTTTTTACATCATCGCCACTTCCAGTTGTTGTAACATAATAAACTTCAACAGAATGGCTCATATAACCAACAAGGTCATCTGTATATTCAAGAGTTGGTAAAGTAACAGGTTTGCCTTGTTTTTGGTTCATGTTTGTTGTTGTGTCATAATTCTTTGTTGATTTAAGAGTTGGAGCAATTTTATCATTTGAAGAAGCAATGTCAACAACTTGGCTGAAATAACCATTGTTGCCATAATCATCAGTTGCAACAACAAAGATTTCAAGTTTGTTTGCTGTTTCTGGTTTTTCTTTTGCAAGATTGATTGAAATTTGATTGTTTGATTTAACTTCAGGCTTAATGAAACCTTCACCTAGATGTGTGCCTTGAGATGCAAACCATTTGTCAACTACTTTTCCGCTGTTATCCTTTACAACTGAGTTTTCATTTGTGATAACTTTAATTGTTTCAGAATTATTAGTAGTTATAGGTGCCTTATTATTCAAATATCTATAATAAACTTGTGCTTCAACAAGGTTATCTTCGCCAGAAGCATCACTTGCTGATGGAAGATTGAAAGCAATTGTATCATCTGGAAGATAAGCATTTTGAAGTGAAGAAGAGAATGTGATTGTAGGTGCAACAACATCTTTATAATCTTTAGATTCTTTAATTTCGATTGAAACATAATCTTTTTCAGTTTTGTTGCCTGCTTTATCTCGAGCTGTATAGTAAAGATTATAAGTTTGAGCAGTATATTCAAAATTATTTGGAACATAAGCGATTCCAATAAGTTGTAAAGCCTCTTTAAGTTCATCTAAGTTGAAGCCTTCTTTGCCTTCCTCAAATACAACATTGGAAAGGTCTTTTACAACAGTTGTCTTGTCTTCAGCATAAACTTTAGCATTTGCAAAATCTTCTCTTTTAAAAGCTTCGCCAGTGATTGGGTTTATTTTAAGATCATTTGCAACTATTAAGAATTTTTTCTCTTTAAGAGTTGACAAAATTAAATCATTGTCAGATTCTCCCGAAAGACCCAACTTGTTTGCAATAGTAATATTGTCTGACATGAAACGTTGAGCAGCACTAATGGTATCATTATCTAATTTTTTGAAGTTTAAGATAAGGTTATAGTCATTATATTCACTTGTAGAGAAAACTGAATGACCTGCTTGATTTCTTAAAATACGATTTAAAGTCATGCCTTCGGTTGAAACGTTATCTTTTGCACCGATTGCATAAACAACAATGTTTCTATTAACAGTTCTTGACTTGATATCTTTCTTTGCACTGATAAAGTCATCTTTGCCGTCTTTGTCTGTAATTTTTCCGTCTGCTGCATTATAAATTGCAATTGTTGGAGCAATATCGTCAGCAACTTTGTCAATAAAGATTTCTTTTGTTACAATTTTATGAGAATCATTCTTGTCTTTGTGATAGAAGTCAGTTACTGTATAAACAAGTTTATAATCCCCGTCTACTGGAGCAGTAAAGGTATTTTTCTCCGTATCAATGCAAGAAGCATCAACTTTTATTGAATAATCTCCTGTTGCAGGGTCTCTTCTGAAAGCTTCAACTTTGAAATAAACATTTACGCTTTCATTTGCAGGAGCATCTTTTGAAGATGTTGTAGCTGAAATTGATGGAAGATTAACAGGTTCACCAGTAGAAGCTTTTGTAGGCTCTGTGGTTGAATATGAAGCTGTAAGAGTGTAACCATTTTCTTTCTTATCATTTTTATAATAACCCTCTTTAACTTCAAAGGTTTTTGCAAGGCTTGAAACAAATTGTCCATTAACTTTATAGGTATAAGTGATTGTATAAGACCCTACACCAGAGTTTTTCAAAGTTTGTCCATCAACAGCAAAAAGGTTTTCTTTGCCGTCAACAGGTTTTAAAGCAGTAGAAATATCAACATCTATATTAGAGCCACCAGTTATAGAAATTAAAACATATTCAGTTTCACTTGTAGAAACGTCAGAAAGAAGACCTTTGATAGTTTTCTTTTCATCGCCATCGACAAGTTTTGGCATTGGAAGAACAACATCTTTTCCATTGTCGCCAACTAAAGCAATATCATAAATTGAAGGAAGAACATCTTCGGTATTGGTTGGAAATTCAAGTTTAGCTTCACTTGCAACGCAGTTTACGTCATAAGAATATGAATAAGCGTCAACCCCTTCGCCAACTGTATAAGTGATGGTATAAGTTCCAATCAATTTTGGAGTGAAAGTTCCAACAAAAGATTTATCAGAAGATGTATTTGCAACAATATCTTCTTCGATATTGGAATTTTTATATTTAACAGAAATATCACTCTTTAAAGAGCCACCTGCAACACCTTTATTATAATCTTTGTCAAATACATTTGGAGTTTCAACACCCCCTACAGTATATTTTGCAGTTTTAATTTGATAAGGAGTGCCTTTGCTTGCAGTTTTGTCGACTTTATCGACTGAGATAGATTTTGCAACGCCTTCTGCCGCCCCTGCTGGACGAAGATTAGACAAAGATGCAAAAGGAATTGCTGAAGCTGAAATAACGCAAGCAATGCCGAGAACTGCCCCTTTTAAGATTTTGTTTGTCTTGTTTTTTGATGTTTTTGTCATTTTATAACCTCGCATGATAATAAAGTATTTTTCAACACCCTATTTTATATTATTTTCAAGGGATTGTCAAGAAAAATGCCTTATTAAAATTAAAAATATTTTGTGATTGGCAAAAGGTATTATGCGTAAGAAAAAACACTAGTTTTGTCGAAAAATAAAAATAACAATTAAATGTAAAAAAATATCTTCAAATATGCACACTTATTCACTTTTGACAATAAGATGTTAATGTGCGGTTAAAAACGCACAAATACATAAGTAAAAATTTTAGGAGGAACAAATGAATTTCTTTAACAATGGTTGTGGCAACAACACATGTGGTTGCCAAGGCGGTTGTGATATTTGCTCTATCGTTGTATTAATGTTATTATTACAATGCTGTGGTTGCGGATGTCAAATTGACCCTTGCACACTTATTTTCCTTTTACTCATTTGTGGTTGTGGAAATAACTGCTGCAAATAAGAAAAAATCTAATTGCTTCTTAAAAGAGAATTTGAAAAAAATTCTCTTTTTTTAATTATAATATATAGATTAAAAGCTAACTCAAACAAAATTTTTTGGGAATTTTGAAAAAACTCTTTACTTTTTAAGGTTTTTCGGCTATTATTAATTTATCGGAGGACTATTATGAGATTTCCAAAAGGAACAAAAGTTTTATGGCAAGACAGAAAAAGATATTTTGGTTTGCCTTGGTCATTTTATAGATATTATTTAGTTGAAAAAGAAGGCGAATGGATTAAGTTATTCCGCCACAAAGGTTTTTTAACTTATATTATTGATGAAATTAATGTTTATCGTTGTTTTGACCTTACATTGCAACTTTCTCTTGCAGACAAGATTTTCAAAACTGGAACAATTGAAATTTATTCAAACGATGCAAAAGCACCTTGTTTCCACTTACGTCACATTGCAAAAGCTTATGAAGTGAGAGATATGCTTTCTTCTTTAATTGAAGTTGAAAGAAAAAAACGCCATGTCGGCATTACCGAACTTCAATCTTTCTAGCAACCAGATGTTGCACGATTGTCTATTGGGTGTGTTTGAAAGTCTAAGCGATAATTAATTCACCCTGAAAAAGCCTAACGCTTGGCGGCAACCAAATGTTGCACGATTAAGTTGAGTTGTTTTATTTTTTATGAAAAGCAATCATTATTTGTCATTCTGAGCGTAGTCGAAGAATCTAAAGTCCTTAAAAACAGCCATTGGCTGTCATTTCAACCAAAGTCCGTAGGACGACGCGGAGAAATCTTCGCTTTAAGCGATTAGGTAAAGTTAAACATTGTGACATAGAAACCGACATTTCAGTCATCTTACAACAAAATATTTGTCGACCAGCACACATGCTGGTCGTTTTTTATATCATTCTGAGAAGAATGCCCTGTCGTTATTTTGGTGACCCGAACGAAGTGAGCCTTGAGCGAAAGCCACCCGAGATTCTTCGACGCTGCTCAGAATGACAACGGGTGGCGTAGTCGAAAGGTCTAGCGTTAGTGTCGTGTCGAAAAATCTTACAACCTTAGAAACAACTATTGGCTGTTTTTTTGTTGTCTTTAGATCCTTCGACTCGACTTCGTCGGCTCAGGATGACAACACTGTCGCCTTTTCGACCAAAGTGGAGAAATCTCAAAAGATGTTTCGACAGCGGTTGCAAAGCACCCTTGCTCAACATGATAGCGGCCAAATGTCGCCCGACTATTGTCATTCTGAGGCAAAGCCGAAGAATCTTTTGGGTTTTCTCCACGACGTTCACGTTGTTCACTCTGGTCGAAATGACGCAAAAGTGCGTATAGTAGAAAATATTGATATTAAAGAGCTTGAACAATAAAAATCCATAGGTTAACCCTATGGATTTTTTATCATGTAACTATCTCTTCAACTTCAAAATCCACAACTTCATCATTTTCAAGCACAAACTTTGAATTTAGATAATTTGTATCAAGAAAATCTCTATCATTATTATCATAAATATTGTGTGTTATTATTTCTTTTCTATTTCCATCTATTTTAACTTCAATTTTGTCTTTATATTTTTCAAGCAATCTTTCAAAAATTTGCTTTTGTGTAAATTTTGTATTTATCACATATGGAGAATTCCTTTCTTCCCAATCTTGTTTTAAAATCGGATATTTATAATAGTTATCATAAATATAAGTTTTATTTTCAAAATCAAATTCAACCCAACCATGTCTATAATTAGGATGTTTTTCTTTGCCCTTTCTCAACCCCGCCAAAAAATCTAAACCATCATCCCAACTTTCCTCGTAAATCACTCCTCTAACTAGCCTATCCGTTGACTTAAGCCCCATTATATTGTAAGCAGAATAGGTATAACAAGAATCTCTCCATGTCTCACAAATAAAATCAAAAACTTGTTGTCTGCTACCATATGGCTTTATAATCTTGCATTTATCTATTCTATCAAAAAAATATTTACTAACTTCGTTTTTGTTTCTATTAATTTCTCTTAATGGCCAAAATTATGATATAAATTTCTCCTATAAACTAAGAATAACTAAAATTTGTTTCGTGTCAATACCAGTATTAAAGTTATCATGTCAATTTATTAATAAAATCCGCAAAATAATCTGGCAAACCTATTTGAAAACTCAATCTTTGCTTGCTTTCTGGCTCATCAAATTCAATGTAATATGAATGAAGAAGTTGTCCATTTAAACTCTTATTTGCTTTTCCATAAACATCGTCGCCAACAACTGGATGACCTAAGTGACTGGCATGAACACGAATTTGATGTGTTCGACCTGTTTTTAAAGTAAATTCAACAAGGCAATATTTTTGATAACGTTTAACAACCTTATATAAAGTTATTGCCTCGCGTCCACCCTCTTTTAAAACTGCCATTTTTTTGCGGTCTTTTGGATTTCTGCCTATTTGAGTAATAATTTCGCCATCATCATATTTAAGATTTCCCTCAAGAAGTGCCAAATACTTGCGTTTGCAAGTTTTTTCTTGAATTTGTTTTGCAAGTGACAAATGCGCTAAATCATTTTTAGCAACAAGCATAAGTCCTGAAGTATTTTTATCTAGTCTATGAACAATCCCCGGTCTAAGAGTGCCATTAATTCCGCTTAAATCTTTAACCTTTGCAAGTAGGCCGTTGACAAGCGTATTTTCTTTTGTTGAAGAGCAAGGATGAACAACCAAGCCTTGTGGCTTATTGATAACAAGCAGGTTTTTATTTTGAAAAACAATTTCAAAATCTACATCTTGTGCTAAAGAATCAAGTGGTTTTTGGTCTTCAATAAAATAAGAAACTTTCATGCCATTTTTAAGAGGAAAACCAGCTTTAACAAGTTTATCATCAACTAAAACATTCCCCTTTTCTATAAGAGTTTTTATATAAGCTCTCGAAAAATCTTGAAATTTTGAAAGCAAAAATAGGTCAAGCCTTTGACCTATATTATCTGAAGTTATCAAAAAATCGCCTTGTTTCATTTTTCTTCTACTTTCTTCTTTGCCTTTTTTCTCTTTTTAGATTGATACTGCATAAGTTTTTTCAAGTTAAAAGCATTTTTAAGTTTAAAACCATTGCTTTTAATTTTGTCTATATCTTCAACATATATTTCGCCGTTTTTATCAGTTTGAATGCCAAGTTCTGCAAGCG
>CAMUGK010000046.1 GCA_947088415.1 uncultured Bacillota bacterium
TGATTTCAAAATTTGCATTTTTAAGTTCTCTTGCCAGTTCATCTTGAGTTTCAATCTCTTTTGTAGAGATAAGTTCAAGAATTTTGGACTGTCTTGCACTTCTTGCCATTGCTCTCTCCTTAATCGCTACATCCCTTTATTTTAAAGGTCTATAGCCAACGCGAATATTTATACATTTATGCTTATTCAGCGATTTTTTATCATTATACATCTTTTTTTATAATTATGCAAGTGTTTTTTGAATAATTATTCATGATTTTTTTATATAAATTTGGTTTTATGCAAATTTATAAATTTGGTTTTTATAATTATAGATGAATATGCATAAAGGTTTTTAAAGATTTTTGCAACAACCTATTGACTTGAAGTATAAACTCTGTTATAATACTTCTCGATAATTGGAGAAGAAAAATGGACTATGCAACAAAACTTAAAATTACACATGAAAGAAAAGAATTTGATTTTGTAGGTTATTATGACCTAATTTTAGCAACACTCTACACCACTCGTCTTTATGACGAATTTACAAAATTCAACACCAACAAATTAGCAGATATTTTTGTTACTGCAATGAGGCAACAGGTTTCAACATTGCCAAAAGATTGTGAACTAAGAAAAATTTTAGCTTTGCCTGTTGCTGGAAAAAAGAAATTTAAATTAAAAGATTCATACAACAAAAAATTTTGCTTAACCATGTTAACAAATTTGGCTAAGCAAAACCTTATTATTCTTTCCCCTAACAACCAGACAATTTCAACATTCTCTAAAAATAAATTAACAAAAGAACAAGAAAATAAAATTTCTAAGGTCGCACTTAAATATTCACTCGAAGATAATAGATTAAGAAATATGGTTTTTGATTGCACCGAAAAGATTTTATCTTTTGAAAATAAAGCAATAATAAACAAAAAATCTAATGTTCCTTTAGACAAAGAAGAAGTTGAAATATTCTTTGCTCAACTGCAAGAATCAAACAGAATTTTGAGAAAGTTAAACTCCCCTGTAAAATTGTCAAATTATTATTACTATGACGAAAATCAAGATGACGATTATAAAGTATATTATAAAAATCTTGAAGATTTAAAATATCAAAATTCAAAGGCTGAAAGTTTAAATTAGACAACATAAAAAAGTGGCATTGCCACTTATTTTTTTATTTCTATAATTTCTTCGTTATTCAAACATTCGTTAACTAAGTCGTCTACATTTAAAAAACTTTCTTCTCTTTCAGCTTTTTCAATGGTTGGTTTAATAACTGGATTTTTAGGTAAGAAAACCGTGCAACAATCTTCATATGGCAAAATGGAAGTATCATAAGTTCCAATCTTTTTTGCAATTGTCATAATTTCTTCCTTATCCATTGCAACGCAAGGTCTAAAAACTGGAAGACTTTCTATAACCGAACCTGTCACAGTCATACTTTGCATGGTTTGACTTGCAACCTGCCCCAAACTTTCACCTGTTACAATTGCACCAAGTTGATATTTTTGACAGATGTTTTGTGCTATTCTCATCATTATTCGACGCATAATTGTAATCATATATTCAGGAACGCAATTTACATGAATCGCTTCTTGAACTTTTGTAAACGAAATACAATGAAGTGTTATATCTCCAACATAAGGCGTAAGTTCTTTTGCTAAAGTTAAAACCTTTTCTTTTGCAAGTTCACTTGTGTAAGGATAACTATGAAAATGTAGTGCATGAAGTTCGAGTCCACGTTTTGAAATTAAATAACCTGCAACAGGACTATCTATTCCGCCAGATAAAAGTAAAAGCCCCCTGCCAGCACTGCCCAAAGGCAATCCGCCTTGACAAGAAATACTTTGAGTATAAATGTATGTTCTTCCATTATTGCGAATATCTACATTGATTTCAACTTCGGGATTATAAAGGTCGACAATAGGATTTTCGTTATTATTCCAAATAATAGTTCCAAGTTTTTTTGCATAATCCATTGAAGAAATAGGAAAGTTTTTATCGGCACGTTTAACTGAAACCTTGTAAGGTTTTCCGTCAAGTTTAATGTTTTTTATAACCTCTTCAATTTCTTCTTGGCAAGATTTTACTTCGGTGGCAGGACTTAAACTATAAAGTCCAAAAACTTTAGTAAGTTTGTCTATCAATCTTTCTTGGTCTTTTAAATCATAATTAGATACGATATATCTGCCAAGCGTTACATGAAAATCATACTTTTCGCCCTCAAGCCATTTTTTAACGTTGGAAATAAGTTGATTTTCAAAAACTTTTATATTTCGTCCCTTTAAAAATATCTCTCCAAACCTTAAAAGTATAACATTTTTCATTTGACTTTCTCCCAAATTTCATGATAGGCATTTAAAATAATTTCGCCAGCTTTTACAACTTCGTCTATTGTCATATAAGCATTAAAACTGACTCTTACACTCCACTTAACCCTATCTTTATCATAACCCATATTTTCTAAGATGCGATTGCCTGCATGTTTTGTTGAACATGCAGAACCACGACCTATAATAACTTCGTTTTCAATTGCACGCATTAGCGTTTCGCCATTAACCCCGTCAAAAGTCATGCTGATAATGTAAGGGCTTTGCCCATCAATAAAACTAACACCCTTATAACCTGCAAAAACCTTTAAAAAAGCAGTTTTTAAAGATAAAACATGAATAAAATTTTCTTCAACATTAATTTTTTCAATCGCATATTTCATCGCCATAACGTTAGGCAGGTTTTGAGTGCCAGAACGCCTGCCATTTTCCTGCCCACCACCAAAGACAATAGCTTTTAATGGCTCGATATTTTTAACATATAACGCACCCACACCTTTTGGCCCATGAAATTTATGTGCTGAAATTGTGTAAAAGTCTATATTTTCTATAATTTCTTTTTCAATTTTAATCTTACAAAACCCTTGAACTCCGTCGACATGAATTAATGCATTTTTGGCATACTTTTTCTTTAATTCAATTATTTGAGCCAAATCATTGATTGCACCAGTTTCATTACTTACATGCATACACGAAATAAGTCTGGTTTTATCATTCAAAACTTTTTCTAACTGTGAATAATCTACTTCTCCATTCTTTTGAAGCCCTACAAAATGCACAATCCTACCTTGATTAATTAATTCTTGTGCAACATTAAAAACACTTGGATGCTCGCCAACCGAAAAAACATATTCCCATTTGCCATTGCGTTTGCTTCCATTGATTGCAAGATTATTGCTTTCAGTTGCTCCACTTGTAAAAATTACACTTCCCTTTTCAGCATTTAAAGCCTTTAAAACAGCTCGTCTTGCTTCATCCAGATGTTTAGAATTTTCGATAGCCTTTGCATATCCTGCCGAAGGGTTATAAAAAGAATTGCAGGCATATTCTTTGATTATGTCTAACTCTTCTTCAAACATTTTAGTTGTTGCAGCATTATCTAAATAAATCATAAACACCTATATATAGTATTATGCAAAGCATACTAGTCGCAATATCTTGCTATTGTCTTAATTTTGCATTAAGCTTGCTTTCAACATCAGATATGATTTTATTGAAAACTTGCATAACCTCTTCTTCCACCAAAGTTTTTGTTGTATCTTTAAAAGTGAGAGAGTATGCAATGGATTTTTTGCCTTGTTCAACATTGTTATAAACGTCAAATTCATGAACACTGTCAAGCAGTTTGCCACCCGAACGCTTGATTTGGTCTTTTATTGTCTGGCTTTGAGTGTCGTTATCCACAACAAAGGCAAGGTCTTTTGTCATTTCAGGGAATTTGTTTGCTTCCTTAAATTTTAATGGTTTAATTTGTTTGTTGTAAAGTTTTGTCATGGAAATTTCTGCAAGATAAATCTCATCTTTCTTAAAAGATGGATGAACTCTGCCAATAACACCAATTTCTTCTCGGTCAAGCAAGATTTTTGCAGAAATCCCTGTGTGAAGGTCGGCAATTTCGGCTTTTACAAAAGTATATCTATTTTTAAAGCCAAGATAGTCTAAAAGATTTTGAAGAATTCCCTTTAAACAATAGAAATCCCCTTTAACTTTAATTCCTTGCCACTCGCTAGAGATATAATTGCCTTTAATAAGAATTGCAACCTTTGTGTCTTCTTTATATTCTACATCATAGGTTTTAGATATTTCATACAGAAAAACATCTTGAATATTTCTTGCTTTGTTATAATCATAAACGCTAATAAGCGATGGCAAAAGCGAAGTTCGAACAACCGACTTATCTATAGTCATAGGATTTGGCAGTGTTATTTGATTTTTAGCTTCATATCTAAATCTCTCTGCCATTTCAGGACTTGTTAATGTGTAAGTTTTAGTTTCATTAAGCCCGAGTGAACGAAGACGTTTTGAAATTTCTTTACGCATTTTAACATCGCCAATATATTCGCCTTTTTTCACTGGCACTCTTGGAAGAGTTGATTTCAAGTTATGATAACCATAGAGTCTGCCAATCTCTTCGGCAATATCATTGACATTTTCGTCAATATCAAGTCGACGATTTGGAATTTGAACATGAAATACGCCATTATTCAATGTATAAGGAAAATCTAATCTTTTAAGTTCTGTTTCAACGTCACTATCAGATAGAGTTAAGCCTAAAAGCGTGCTAACCTCTTGAGTTTTGAAAGATACACTTTTTTCTTTTTTGTCTAGATTGTCAATTTTGATTAACCCTTTCAAAATCTTTGCATCGGCATATTTTTCAAGCAAATGGCAGGCTCTTTCAATAGCTTCTAAGGTATATTCATAATTCAGCCCTTTGCCATAACGAATTGATGCTTCACTTCGTAGGTCTAATCGAGATGAAGTATTACGAATACTTACCCCGTCAAAGATTGCACTTTCAATAAGAATATTTTTTGTATTTTCGTCAACTTCGGTATTTTCGCCACCCATAACACCCGCTATGCAGATTGGTTTAACACCATCAGTTATAACAATATCTTGGCAAGTTAAAGCCCGCTTGTTTCCGTCAAGAGTTACAATTTCTTCGCCGTCATGTGCATCACGAACTAAAATATTCCCGCCAACTTTATCTTTATCAAAGAAATGAAGCGGTTGACCATATTCAAGCATAACATAATTTGAAATATCAACAACATTATTGATAGGTCTCATACCAGCCGAGATAAGACGCTTTTTAATAAACTCTGGGCTTTCCTTAATCTTTACATCTCTAACCATTTTTGCTGTATAGAATGGACATTTTTTAGTATCAATTTCTATTTTCACATTATCTTGAACATTCTCATTTATTTCCGCATGTTTAGATTGTGGCAATTTGACTTTTCTATTTAAAATTGAAGCAATTTCATAAGCAAAACCAATGTGATAATAGCAATCATTATTGCGATGTTTATGAATATCTACTTCATACAAAGTGTCATCACTGCCAAGATAGATATTCGCGTCGCTTCCTGCAGGCAAATCGGTATGAATTTCAGCAATTCCTCTTGCATAAGCTTCATCGGTTTTCTTTTCAAGTCCAAGTTCATACAAAGCACAAATCATACCGTTAGACTCTTGTCCACGAATGCGACCTGCCTTAATTTCAAAGTCTTCTGGAAGTTTACAGCCTGGAAGTGCAACCAAAACTTTTAAACCCTTTCTTATATTTGGTGCTCCACAAACAATTTGTGTAACCTTATCTCCAATATCCACTTGACAAACGTGCAAGTGGTCGCTGTCTGGATGGTCAACGCATTCCTTAACATAACCAATCACAAGATTATCTATATGATTTTTAACAACCTTTTCAATATTAACGCCAGCTTTGGTTATTTTAACTGCAAGTTCTTCTAAATCTTGGTCTTCAATATCTATATAATCTTTAACCCAATTTAAACTTATCATTTTAGTTCTCCTTTCTGTCAAAAACAGCACTTTCACGTAGGTCTGTTTGATAGAATTTTCTAATATCATTTATTCCATACTTAAGCATAGCAAGCCTTTCAGCACCAAAACCAAAAGCAAAACCTGTCCAAACTTTAGGGTCATAACCGCAATTTTTTAAAACATTTGGATGCACCATACCTGCACCACTAACAGTTATCCAACCCGTGTTTTTACAAAGTGGACAACCTTTGCCCTTACATACAAAACATGAAATATCTGTTTCAACTGATGGCTCTGTAAATTGATAATAACTTGGTCTAAAACGAGTTTGAACATCTTTTCCAAAAAGCCTTTTTGCAATTTCATCAAATGTTCCTTTAAGGTCAGAAAGTGAAATATTATGGTCTACAAGCAAGCCTTCAATCTGCATAAATTGATGACTATGTGTTGCATCATCGGCGTCACGACGATAGGTTTTTCCAGGACAAATCATGCGAATCGGTTTGTCTCCACCTGCAGCAAGCATTGTCCTTGCTTGAACTGGCGAAGTTTGACTGCGAAGCAAAATTCTCTCATCTTCAATATAAAAAGTGTCTTGTGCGTCACGTGCTGGATGACCTTTTGGAATATTCAAAAGTTCAAAGTTAAAATGGTCTTCTTCAATCTCTGGCCCATCAACAACATCATAACCCATAGACATAAAAAGCTCTTCAACTTCTTCAATAATATGCTCCAATATGTTTGGCGCTCCATGCGGAATTTGAAGACTTGGCAATGTTATATCAATTTGTTCACTTTTAAGTTTTTCTTGCAATCTTGCATTTGCAAAATCCCCTTCCTTAGCCTTTAACGCACCCTCAATAGCGTCACGCACTTCATTAACAAGAGCCCCCACGACTGGTCTTTCTTCGGCAGGAACATCTCTCATGCCACGCAATAAAGCAGTAAGTGAGCCATTCTTACTTAAAAGTTGAACGCGTATTTCATTCAAAACCTTTTCATCATCAGCCTTTGAAATAGCAGATAAACCATAACTTTTAATCTTCTCTAATTCTTCTTTCATATTTTCTCCTTAAAATAAAAAAGCCCATTCTCCTAATTGTTAGGACGAAAGGACTATTTCGTGGTACCACCTAAACTTCAATAGTTTGAGAGACATCACTCGGCAAAATTTATTTTTATTGTTCCAATTCAAATAAATTTTGTCACGCGGACACGATTGAAAAGCAATCTAACTCGCTATCTTCGCGATTCCTCTCCAAACCTCCCTCCACTAATGTGAAAAACTGAAAAACAAGTTTTCAGTTTTTGCGGATTTGTAAAAGGTTACCACAATTAAATAGACTCCAAACCATCCTTATTATTTCCTTAACGCAGAAATCACGGTAAAAATTACTCGGTATAAACCTTTGGTTTTCACAGCTAAAAAGTGAATTCACATTTTCTATTGTTATTCCCTTTCAGCCTATGAGGAACTCTCTGAAAACACATCAAAAATGTTACTAGTCTTTTATCATCGCTTTTATTTACACTTATATATTAACAAAAATATATAATTTTTGTCAACTTTTTTGATAAAATTTTGATAATTC
>CAMUGK010000047.1 GCA_947088415.1 uncultured Bacillota bacterium
GGACCCTCGCAACCAGCTTGGAAGGCTAGTGTTCTACCACTGAACTACACCTGCACATGTTGACTATGAAAGTTTAGCATAGTCAAAGTGTTTTGTCAACAAAAAAATAAAAATAATTTAAAAAACAGCAATAAAATTATATTTTTCAGCCAATAACTTAAATCAAATGCACATTTATCTTGCCGTCATTCATTTTAATAGCATATGAATTATGTGTTTTTTTTATGGCTTTTACTGCCACATTGGCGAATTTTTTAGCAAATTTTAAGTCAACACCAGTTGGTTTAAATCCGCGTTGAATATGTCCAATAATATTATTTTTAACTATTACCCCACTTTTTTCTTGAAGTTTTGCACAAAATTCGTTTACATCTATAATATTTTCACGCAAAATTATAAAAGAAGAATGATTTTCTTTAAGTCGTGATTTAATAACTTTTGAAATTTTGTTGTAATCAACGTCATTTTGGTTTGCCACAATATAATCTGCTTGTGTTATGGTTGCAACTGCCTTTGCAATTGCGTCACATTTTCTGCCCATAACTTCAAACACACAACAACGATTAAACGCTTCCATACTTGGCATAATATTTTCAATGCAAAAACAACACGCTTTAACAGCCGAATGAAAACCAAGGCTATAATCACTTCCATCAACGTCATTATCTATTGTGGTTGGAACAAAGATTGTGCGAACACCGTTTTCAAACAATCTTTCAGCACCTTTATAAGACCCATTACCACCAAGAATAACAAGGCAATCATAATTTTTTGCAACTTTTAATGCCTTGTTAAAATTTTTATCCTCTTTAAATTCAGGACATCTTGAAGATTTTATAACAGCCCCTGATTGATTTTGATATTTTTGTGGATTAAAAGATTCTAAAGGTTTGATATTGCCATTAATAAGACCTTTATAACCACCTTCAACCGCGTCAACATTTTTTATTTTTTTATTAAGTTGACTTAAAAATGCGTTTATCGCTGGTGCATCGCCACCACTAACCAAAACTAAAATTTTCATATATTCCTCTTATTTAATTATAACATTCTTTTCGCCTAAAAGACCAAACAATTCATTTTCAAGATAATTGTTTAAAGTTACTTTTGTTGAAAATGCGAATGCTTGACCTGTTGAATTACATTTGATGACAACTTGGCTTTTGCCAGGATATGATGCAATAATAGATTTAACCCTGTCATAGACATCGATATCCTTTGTATCAAAGCGAAGATAAAGCTTTTTCTCTGTCGAAATATTTTCTTCTTCTCTTTTATCCCAAGAAATTAAATTTTCGGCAATTATGCAAGGACTTTTTCCTGGTCTAAGAGAAATTTTTCCTCTAACCGTAATAAGCCCGTCTTCAACTGCAATATCTTTAAATTTTGTATAAAGTTTTGAGAACAACATAACATCAAATGAACCATAAAGGTCTTCTATTGTTAAAAATGCCATATTCCCAGATTTTGTCATAATTTTTTTAATAGCAGTAATAACTCCGCCACATACAACAGGTTGCCCATCTTTAACTTGGTCATTTTCTTCAATCTCTTGCATTGCAACTTCGCCTTCTTCGCTAAACTCCCCTTCAAACTCGCTATCATTGTCTGTGTCTGGAAGCATGTCAGAAGTAAAGTTGAAGTTGTCATATTTATCTAAATAGTCATCAAGTGGATGTCCAGAAAGATAAAGTCCAACATACTCTTTTTCATATTTTAAAAGTGTATCTTTATTAAATTCTTTAATGTTAGGATATTCAACAGTGTTGACAGTTTGAGCCACTTCTTCAAAGGTGTCAAAAATTGAGAATTGCCCTGTTGCACGACTTTTCTTATCTGCATTGGCTCTATCTAATACTTGTTCATAAACCGCCATAAGACGACTTCTTGCAATTCCAAAAGAGTCAAAAGCACCTGCCAAAATTAAACTTTCACAAGTTCTTTTATTAAGTGCTTGTTGATTAACCCTGTTTGCAAAATCTTCAAAACTTTTAAAATCGCCATTGAGATTTCTCTCTTCAACAATAGTGTCAATAACACCAGTGCCAACATGTTTAAGTGCACCAAGCCCAAAACGAATATTGCCGTTTTCTACTTTAAAGAACGTGAACGATTTGTTAATATCTGGTGCTAAAATTTCTATACCTTCTTTTCTAGCGTGATTTGTATAACGTTTGATAAGGTCGGCATTTGAAACTCTAGTGTTTAAAACCGCCGCCAAATATTCTGGCTCATAATGTGCTTTTAAATATGCAGTTTGATAAGTAACATAAGCATAAGCAGCAGCATGCGATTTATTGAAGGCATAACCAGCAAACTTTGCCATTTGGTCGAAAACTTTTTTTGCTATCTTAGGGTCATGACCGAGTGCAACAGCCCCTGGAATATCTTTTAGCACACCCTTAGGGTCTTTCCAACCATCAATAAACTTTTTCTCTTCTGGTGGAAGAAGTTCGGCTTTCTTTTTGCCCATAATACGACGCACATTGTCTGCCCCACCAAGAGTAAAACCACCCATAACTTGAAAGGTTTTCATAACTTGTTCTTGATAGACAATACAACCATAGGTTGTGTTTAAAATAGGCTCAAGACATGGGTCTTCATAAGTTATTGAAGATGGGTCTTTTTTACCCTTAACAAACTTTGGTATAAAGTCCATTGGCCCTGGGCGATAAAGTGAAATTCCGGCAATAACGTCGTCAAGACAGGTTGGTTGCAAGTCCTTCATAAACTTTTTCATACCGCCACTTTCAAGTTGGAAAACACCTTCGGTATTGCCTGAACTGATAAGTTCAAAAACTGCAGGGTCATCATAAGTCATTTGAGTAAAGTCAATTTTTACCCCATGATTTTCTTTAATATATTGAATAGCCTTATAAATATCGTCCAAGGTTTGAAGACCTAAAAAGTCCATTTTAAGAAGACCAAGATGTTCAAGCTCGGTCATATCAAACTGAGTTACAACATCTTCGCCAGAAGTTGCCATAGGCACAAAATCAAAAACTGGTTCTGGTGCAATCAAAACACCTGCCGCATGCATTGAAACATTTCTTGGCACACCTTCAAGTTTGATAGCCATGTCGACAATCTTTTTGACCATTTCATCTTCATCATACATTTTTCTTAGTTCTGGAATAATGTATTGTGCATCTTCTTCTTTGCCAGTTGTTCCGAAATAATACTTTAAAACTGGTGGCTTTTTAACAGGTTTCCCAGGTATTTCTTTAGTAATCTTATCTACTTCGCTATAAGGGAAACGCAAAACTCTTGCAACGTCTTTGATTGCGTTTTTGGCTTGCATATTTCCAAAAGTAACAATATTGGAAACATGGTCAAAGCCATAACGACGTTTTGTATATTCAATAACTTCGCCACGTCTATCACGACAAAAATCGACGTCAAAGTCGGGCATGGAAACACGCTCAGGATTGATAAATCGGTCAAAGTAAAGTTCATATCTCATAGGGTCGACTTGAGTAATGCCAGAGCAGTATGCAACCAAACTGCCTGCACCACTTCCACGCCCTGGGCCAACCGAAATATCATTTTCTCTGGCATAATTGATGTAATCCCAAACGATAAGGAAATATTCAACAAAACCCAATCTGTTGATAGTTTCAAGTTCCATTTTCATTCGGTCTTCAAGTTCTGGCGTAATTTCTTTATAGTTACGCTTCAAACCTTCCCAAGCAAGTCGTGATAAAAACTCATAGGCAGTTTCGCCTGTGTCTGGCAGATATAATGGGATAAAGTTTTCCTTTGCGCCAAGTTTACATTCGTCTGGCACATTAGGATTCCCCTTTTCAGCCTCTTCTCTTAAAGATTTAGTTTTTATTGTAACATGACATTTATTTGCAATTTCGTTGGTGTTGTCAAGGGCTTCTTCAAACCCTGGAAGTGCTTCAAGCATTTCATCATAAGTTTTAAGATAGAATTCTTCTGTTGAAAATTTCATTCGGTCAGGATCATCAAAAGTCTTACCCATTTGAACACACATTAAAACATCTTGAAGTTCGGCGTCTTCTTTATTAAGATAATGCGCGTCATTTGTTGCAACAAGTTTAATGCCAAGCCTTTTGCTCATTTCGGCAAGTTTAATCAAAACTTCACGCTCTTCTGGAATATTATGGTTTTGAATTTCAAGATAAAAATCTTCGCCAAAAATCTCTTTATACCAAAGTGCAAGTTTATCCGCCTCGTCATACTCTCTTCTTAAAATTGCCTGTGGAATATGTCCAGCAAGGCAGGCAGAAAGACAGATAAGGCCTTCGCTATGCTTTTTTAAAAGGTCATAATCTATACGTGGTTTATAATATTTACCTTCAATATAAGAAAGTGAAGTAAGCTTTAAAAGATTTTGATAGCCTGTGTTATTTTTTGCCAAAAGAATAAGGTGACCTGTATCAGAAGCGTTTGAGCGTGAATGCATATCGTGAGTTATATAAAATTCGCAACCGATTACAGGGTTTATACCTTTTTTAATACATTCTTCATAAAAACGCATAACGCCATACATATTGCCATGGTCTGTAATGGCAATAGATTTCCAACCGCGTTCTTTGACGATATCGACAAGTTTGCCAATTCTGCATAATCCATCAAGTAATGAAAATTCGGTATGCACATGCAAATGAACAAAATCTTTCATTATTTCTCCTTAATTATATTTTATATCTTTGGCGTTTAATAGTAAGTGCCTAAGGCACCTTTTCTTTTAAAGAAAAGAAGCAAAAGAAAACTAATTTTAACAACCTTGTTATCACTTTGATAACTGCGGTTGTTAATAACTATTAATTTTTCATTGTTTTTATTTTTTCTAAAACCTTCACAAAAACTTTTTTCATCCACTCTTCATTAGTTTTATCTAAAAATTCATCTAATGGTATCCAAGCAACTTCGCTGTTTTCGTCAGGTTTTATTTTTATCAACTCTTTTTCATCAGCCTCAAATAAAAAAGTGTAATTTAAATGGATATGTGATGGCACATACTTTCCTCTTTTGACATGTCCTAAAACTGGAAGACTATCAATCGCAATAGGTTCTTCTGAAATAACTTTAAAATTTTTTAAAGAAGTTTCCTCTTCTGCTTCTTTCTTTGCAACATAAAGCATATCATCATCGCCATCAGCATGTCCACCTGTAAATACCCAAGATTTGTAAAGATTGTGATAAATACACAACATTTTATCCCAATTTTTGTTTAGGATAATCGCAGAGCTTGTCAAATGGCATAGTTCATTTTCTCGTGTCAAAATTTGTTCTTTCTTTTCACAATCAATAAAAAATTGTTTGTCTTTTTCTTCTTGTTCATTAAATGGAATATAATATTTCATTTTTTCTATAGTTTTACTCATGTATTTCCCTCGTCACTTTTGAGATCATCAGCAATTTTGATAAGTCGTCTAAATCTATGATTGAGTCCGCTTTTTGTAAGTTGAATGGTTGAAAGTTTAAGCAGTTCTTCCATACTTTCTTGCTGATTGGCAAGCCTAAGCACCGCAACCTCTTGCAAGTCGTCTGGCAAGTTGTCAAGTCCTATTTTTTGATTGATATATTCAATCGCTTGGATCTGTTTTAAACTCGCTTCAACTGTCTTGTTAATGTTTGCGTTTATGCAATTTACTTGACGATTAACAATATTGCGAAGTCCTCTTGTTGCCATTTCATTAGAAAGTGCCAAAACACTTTGCATGGCACCAACTAAAGCAAGCAAGTCTTTAATGCTTTCGCTGTCTTTAAGATAGAGAATATACAAATTTTTTCGAGTGCCAAATTTGGCAGGAATTGTAAACTCCCCTAGTATATTTTGTAAGTCTTCCAAAAATCCCGCCTTGTGAGAAGCAAACTCAAGATGATAGCCACTTGTGGTTCCTCTGTCGCCAAGTTCGCTAAGTTTTATGCTTGAAGTTGAACAAGAAAGAAAAGCACCTTTGACAAAACTCTTTTGGGTTTCTTCGTCATAAACCACATTGCTGTCAACCCCTTCTTCCAAAATAAAAGAGCCATCATTGCTTTCCAATAGTCCGCAATCCTGCAAAACTCGTTGAGAAATTGAAATAGGAAATTTAATTCGATAATAAGTAGTTTTGTTGATAATATAATCATCGCTAATTTCAAGTTCAAGTTTTTCGCCATAAAGTTTTTTAACTATGTTATTAACATAATCAAAAATTTCCTTTATATCTGTGACTAAGTCCGCTCGAACGCCATTAGAATTTTTGGTAAGTTGTCCTGCACCATGAAAAAGTCCCGACAAAAAAGCAAGAGCACAACCTGTGTCTTCAATGCTTTCTGTCAATAATTCAAGTTTACTCTCTCGTGCAAAACTCAATCTTCAATCCTTCCTTTGTTTTTAAACTTTGGTAATTTATCTATATTAACTACCTGATTTAATGGAATTCCCAACTTAAAAATTAAATTCATTCCATTATTGCACTCGCCTACATTTACAGAACAATGCGCATCACTAGTCACAATAAACTTAACGCCTTCTTCTGCCATTGTGCAAATATCTCGCTCTGAAATGTTGATACGTTTGCCATTAAGTTCAATATACGTGCCCTTTTGCTTTGCAAGCCTTGCAACTGCCAAGGTGTCTACAGGATAGTGATAATTTAAATGAGTTATAACATCGATTGGATATTTATCTAATGCCTTTAAATATGCAGTTGTATTGCGTGAAATTCTTTCCTTACTTGGCGAAAAAATATCTCCAAAAATGTTAGGATAAAAAAGTTTAAATTTGTCTTGAAAACTTGCGGGTTTGCCCATATTGTGAAAACCCATAAGAAGAATATCTAAAAATTCATAATCTTCATCTCTAACATCAATATCGCCGTTCATAGATTTTAAATTGGCTTCAACACCAAGCAAAATGTCAACCCCTGTCACTTCCTTAGCATTTAAAATTTCTTCCTTTATGGCAGGAATATCCTTACGTTTAAGGCTATATAACTTGTGTTCAAACCCATGGTCTGTAATAGCAATTTGTTTTAAACCCTTGTCGGCAGCCACAGATGCATTATCAAAAATTGAACCTTTGCCATGCCCATGTCCAGAATGATTTGTATGAGTGTGATAATCGCCAAATAAAATCATAAACTCTCCTTTAATTAAGAGTATATCTCACTTTAAAAAAAATTGCAAGTGAAAGAAATTAAAATTTAAATATTCTTGGCGACCCGATGTCGCACCGCGTGAGTTTAGTCGAGTCCAGCTTTTACGCTGGACACCACATCTAAAGTGCCGCTCTTTTCCTTATATATCCTGCTGTACTTGGGCTCGCTCCGCTGGA
>CAMUGK010000048.1 GCA_947088415.1 uncultured Bacillota bacterium
CAATAGCCAGCTTGAATTTCGCTTATTAAATTTTCTTTATTAGAAGCAAATTTATCAGATGAGTAGTAAACTTTTACAGCATTAATTATTCTTTTGTCGTTTCTAATTTCTTCTGGAATAAATTTAAAAACTTCTCCATTTGTATAAACTGTGTCTATTGCAAACTTTTTATTTGCTTTAAACATTTCAGATAAGTCTTGATAAACTTCACAATCTTGTTTAATTGCTTGTAAAAGTAAAGCTTTATTTTTTTGCAACTTATCTGAAGCATAGAAAATTGCTTTGCCACAAGTTTTTAATGCTTCAGAAACAATTGTTTTGTTGTTTTTTAGTTCGTCTGATGCATTTTTAAGATAGAAACCATTTCTTTTTACAACTTCGGCAATTATTTCGCTATCATTGCAAAAGTCTTGAGAATATTTATTAAGTTGTTCATTTGAAATTTTTGAATTTTTATCCCTTAAATATTCCAACGCATTTTGTCTGCTTTGTCTTCTAATCCTTTTTAATTCTTTTTGTGTATATATCTTCATTTTTCCTCCTAAATCTTGAATAATAACTTATCCACAACCCAATTTTACTCGGGGGGGGGATTTGTCAAGACCTTTTTTGATTTTTTTTGAAAAATTTTCAAAAACCCTAAAAAAATGCCACAAAAGTGGCATTTTTTTTAGGTAAAATGTAGATAGTTTTCCACATTTAAATTAAAATTCAAATATGCTTTAAAAAGTGTTTAACTGCTTGAATAAAGCGGGCAACTTCTGAATAGGTGTTAAAATAAGAGAATGAAACACGAATTGCACCAGTCTCTAAAGTGCCTAAAGCCTTATGTTTCTCTGGTGCACAATGATAACCGCCACGCACACAAATTCCGCAATGCTCATCAAGATAGGTTGTAAAGTCATTTGAATGAATGTTTGGAATATTAAAGGCTAAAACGCCATCAGAATTTTCTGGCTGTGTATAAACTTCAACGGGAAGTTTAGATAGTTCATAGTTTAAAAAGGTGGTTAAATCGTCTAATCGGTTGACAATTTGATTGTAATTTTCTTCAACAAAATCTAAACCAGCACCCAAGGCAATTATATTTGGCGAGGAAAGTGTGCCAGTTTCATAACAATCTGGAATTTCTTTTGGCATATTTAAATCAAGCGAGTTTGTTCCTGTTCCGCCAAACTTGATAGGACAAGGCAGATGTCTTCCAGATAGGATTAAACTCCCAATCGCTTGTGGTGCATAAAAACCTTTATGACCAGCAATTGAAAGCATGTCAATATTGTTTTCTTGCATATCAATTTTTTCATGCCCACCACTTTGTGCACAATCCACTAAAAAAATCAATCCTTTTTCTCGACAAAATCTGCCAATTTCTTTTATCTCGGCTTTATCTCCATTCACATTGGAAATATGATTGCAAATAACCATATATGTGTTATCTTTTAAGCATTTTTCAATGTCACAAACTCTAATTCCAAGTCTATCACTTTGCTTTGCAACTGTGTAATCAATTTCGCCTAGATTTTTCAAGTGTTCAAGCGGACGTAAAACAGAATTATGTTCGTTTTCTGTGCAAATAATATGTCCATTCTTTTTGACAGTACCTAAAATTGCCAAGTTTAAAGCTTCAGAGCAATTGTTTGTAAAAACAACATTCTCTGGTGCTGGTGCATTGAAATGTCGACAAAGTTTTTCTCGAACTTCTTGAATTTCCATAGCCGTTTTGACGCTTGCTTTATGTCCACTTCGTCCAGGATTTGCGGTATATAAATTGAGAGCCTCATTCATGGCTTTAATCACTTCTTTAGGCTTGACAAATGTCGAAGCACTGTTATCAAAATATATCATAATAAACCTCTTTTGCAACAAATTTGTTATATTATAATATACTATTTTGAGGGGATTAAGGTGCAAGATAAGGAGATAAAATGAACTATATAATAGCAAGTTTCTCATCAAGAAATGAAACCTTAAGTTTTGCAAGATTGTTGAATAGGAATGGAATTAATTCTGGAATAATCAATACTCCATCTCAAATCTCTGGCAAAAGTTGTTCAATTTCAGTTAAATTTCAATCAAATGCCCTTGCACTTGCACAAAAATTAGTTAATCAGTCCTATTTTCAATCTTTTCACGGATTTTATATAGTGTATTATCAAAACGGCAGAATGTTTGTCGATAACATTTAAGGTGACAATTGTCACCTTTTTGCTAACCAAATATTGCATGGCTATTGTCATCCTGAGCCGACGCTTAGCGTCGAGTCGAAGGATCTTAAGCCCTAATACACAAAAAGGTGTTATGTTTTCTAGTTGGTTGCTAACGCAAAGACTTCGAAAACATAACACGCTTTTTGTTTAAATGATGATAATAATCCGTCGAAAATCTGGTTCGTGTCATCCTGAAGCGTAGCTGAAAGATCTTTTAAAAACAAAAGATCTTTCGACTTCGTGACTAAAGTCACTCCGCTCAAGATGATAAATACTCTAAATTTTGAAAAAAGACAAAATTAGTTCCTTCGGCTTGTGACGAAGAGAAATCTTTTATAGAAAAAACAATAAGCACTTTTTCACTAAAATTTGTCATAATTCGCGAAAAAACTTATATATTTATTTTAGACGCCAAAGGTTTCGACAAGAATTTACAAAATATGCTAAAATCCAAAAATTTTTTCGTTGCCAAAATTAAAGCGTTTAAATTATATTTAAAAGTGAGGTTTGTATGCACTTTTGCGTTATCAAATCAAGGACTATTAAAATCTTTATTGCTATGGCTGTTGTTATGGTTTTGTTGTCAGTTTCTGTTTATGGTGCACCTTGTGCCGATGTCTTTTTTGGCAATTCTTCAAGGCTTGTTCCTATCTATAATGTAGGCAGAGAAGAAAAGGTGGTTGCTCTTTCTTATGATGCTGCATGGGGGGCTGATAAAACAGAAGATATTTTGACTGTTTTAAAGGAATTTGATGCAAAAGCGACCTTTTTCTTGGTTGGCTTTTGGGTAGATAAATTTCCTGAAAAAGTTGAAGCAATTAATGGAGCAGAAATGGAAATCGGCACGCACTCAGATTCACATCCAGATCTTGCTAAAAAGAATGCTGAAACTATAAAGCAAGAACTGACAAGTTCTATGTCAAAAATAACAAAAATAACAGGAAAAGAGGTTGAACTTTTTAGAGCACCTTTTGGTTCATATAACAATACAGTCATTTCTATTGCAAGCGGACTTGGACTTAAAACTATTCAATGGAATATTGATTCACTTGATTGGAAAGGTTTGTCAGCACCAGACGTTAATTCAAGAGTTATGAAAAATCTTGTTCCAGGGTCAATAATTTTAATGCACAACAATGCAGACAATGTTGTGCAATCGACAAAGTTAGTTTTGCAAGGACTTAAAGAAAGAGGGTATAAAGTGACAACAATTGGAGATTTAATATATAAGGAAAATTATTCAATCGACAACGCAGGAAAACAAATCAAAAATTGAAAAGGAGAAAAAATTAATGAACACAAACGAACAGATTTTAGGAAGCAATGTTGGGCAACTTGTAGGGCGAATTGTCTCAAGCCCTGTAAAATCTCATGAGGCATTTAATGAAAATTTTTATGAATTTATTCTTGAAGTTAAAAGACTTTCTGGCAATAGTGACCAAATTCCAGTATCATTTGGAGATCATTTGATTAAAGATGTAAATGACCTTGAAATTGGAAAGACTATTGCAGTTTCCGGCGAATTTAGAAGTTTTAATAAACTCGTTGATGGCAGAAGTAAATTGATGTTATATTTCTTTGCTAAAAATATTTTAAGTGAAGATATAACCAAAGCAATGAATTTTGAAAATGAAAACCATCTTAAACTTAAAGGATATATTTGCAAACAACCTGTTTTTAGAGAAACACCTTTTGGAAGACAAATTTGCGACTTGCTTCTTGCAGTAAATCGTCAGACTTTTAATAGATCGGATTATATTCCATGTCTTGCTTGGGGACGTAATGCTTACTTTGTTAAACAATGGGGTGTTGGCACTTGTGTTGAAGTTGAAGGACGAATTCAATCGAGAGCTTACAAAAAGAAAACAGAACTAGGCGAAGAAGACCGAGTGGCTTATGAAGTTTCTTGCAATACCATTTCTGTAGTTGAAAATCCTGGAAATAGCGTTAATACTTTAAATTCACACATTCAAGAACAAGAAGCAGGTTGCTAAAAAAACACGAAAAATTCGTGTTTTTTTGTTAACATAGATTGACTTTTAGTTATTTTTGGGGTATAATATATTTATATTTAAGGAGGAATTATGGTTATAGATTTCACTGATAATCAAATGAATGTTATGGGCGATGAAATTCAAACAATTTTAAAACCAATAGATATGGTTAAACTTGGAAAAAACGAAATTAATTTTCAATTAGGTAAAGATTATGATAATATTCCAATCTATCTTTTAGATAAAGGCGTAAGGCAAGTTGTTGATTATGTAGGAGGAACTAAATTAACTTTTCAAGGCGAGAAAGCTGTTGTTTATGGCTTTTTAAAAGAAACAAATTCTGGTAATGGAAAAATCAATATGACAATGTGTCCTTTTGCAGTTGTTAAAGTTAAAAATCAAGATAAACCACAATATTTAAGCATGTTTGGTGAGCTTACTGATAAACCGACTAAAGAGGGAGATTTGTTTTATCAATATATGAATAATCAAATTTCTTTAGATGAAATTCCTTTAGAGTATTTTAAAAATCAAAAATTTAAGGATGCTGTTTCGTATGAAGAAGAAGGACGTTTAATTCTTCAACGTCTTGAAGAAGCCGAAAAAACAGGCAAAGAATTTGATATGAATAAAGTTATTGAAGAAATGGATGAGGCTCAAAAAGAATTTAATAATAAAATTCTTTCAAAAGAATATGAAGAACAAGAATAAGTGCAAATAGTTGTACTTTTTTTTATAAAAAAACAGGCTTTTAGCCTGTTAAAAAATTGTGATAGATTTCCAAAAATTCGGTGTAACGATATTTGATTAATGATGGAAAAGTTTGTTTGTCATAGACAAGTTTGCCAGAACAAAGACTTTCTAAGACCTTTACTTCATCTTTTAAAGTATTTTCAAGTTTTAAGATATATTGGTCAGATAAATTTTCAAAAAGCGTTTCAAAATCTTTTACTATTGAATTAAAGGAAGTATAAACTCCGTTTATAGCAAGCCTTGCAGATATGTCGTTATAAACATTTGTGTCAAGGCTTATTGCAATATCAAAAAGAGAAAGATATGTTTGATAGAATGCCTTTAAAGTTTTGGCAAGCACTTTTTTGCTTTCGTTGTCAATGTCGCCACTATAAGACAGGGCAGGAAAATCAATCGAAAAAATTTGACTATCAAGATTGAAATTAACTTTAATATTGTTTTGAACTAGTATTGCATCATTTTCCTTTTCAAATACACTTGAAATAATGTGATAATGTATATCTTTTTTCCAAATATAACCGCCAGCACCAAGAGAAATGTAATCGCCAGCTAAAGTTTTTGCAGAAGACGAAAGTTGACTTTTGTTAAGTGATAGAAAATATAGTTTAAAAGGTGGTGTTGATAAGTTATTTCCAACTTGCGTGCTTGACGGAATTATAACCGAAGATAAAAGACAAGACATGCATATGCAAAGTGAAAATATAAAAAACATTGTGCAAACAAGAAGCACTTTTTTTAAATTTTTATTTTTTTTTGGCAGTAAAACTTGCTTTTCCATAAATCTATTGTTTTAATTAGTGTATGACAAAAAGGTGCAAAGTATGACGGAATTTTTGTCTTACTTGCTTTACATTTTTGTTACAAAAGAATATACTTAAATTATATTAGGAGGAATTATGAAAATTAAACCAATTTTTGACAGAGTTGTTTTGCAACCTAAAGAGGCAGAAAGCGAAACCAAGTCAGGCATTATCTTGCCAAGTGTTGCGCAAAACCAATCACAAGAAGCCGAAGTGGTTGCCGTTGGCGATGGAACAACCTTTGAAGGTAAAGATGTTGGAATGCGTGTTAAGGTGGGAGACAAGGTAGTCTACTCTAAATATGCAGGCAATGAAATCACAATTGATGAAAAAAAATATGTTATCATTAGGCAAGCAGATATTCTTGCCGTAATTTCAAAAGGAGAATAATTATGTCAAAAATTATTAAAGAAGGCATTGAAGCTAGAAAAGCACTTGAAAAAGGTGTGAACACTCTTGCCGATACTGTTAAAATTACACTTGGCCCAAAGGGAAGAAATGTTATTTTAGGTCGCAAATTTGCAAGTCCTTTAATTACTAATGATGGAGTAACTATTGCAAAGGAGATTGAACTTAATGACCCTTGCGAAAATATGGGTGCTGAACTTATTAAAGAAGTAAGTGTAAAAACAAACGATGTTGCAGGCGATGGAACAACAACTGCATGCGTATTGGCTCAAGCAATCGTTAGAGAAGGACTTAAAAACTTTGTTGCAGGTGCAAACCCAATAATACTTAAAAAAGGTATTTTTAAAGCGGTTGATGTGGCAGTAGAAGAACTTAAAAAGATTGCCAAACCAGTTGAAAATAGCAAGGCTATTGCACAAGTTGCTTCAATCTCGGCAGGAGATGAAGAAGTTGGCTCACTTATTGCCGAAGCTATGGAAAAGGTAGGCAAAGACGGAGTTATCACTGTTGAAGAAAGTCAAACCATGAAAACCGAACTTGCAATTGTTGAAGGCATGCAGTTTGATAGAGGATACCTTTCTGCATATATGTCAACTAATACAGAAAAGATGATTGCCGAATTAGAAAATCCATACATTCTTATCACAGATAAAAAGATTTCAAACATTCAAGAAATCCTTCCACTTTTAGAGATTATTGTAAAGGAAGGTGCTAAACTTTTAATCATTGCCGATGATGTTGAAGGAGAAGCACTTACAACACTGATAGTCAATAAACTTCGTGGAACATTCAATTGTGTTGCAGTTAAAGCTCCAAGTTTTGGAGATAAACGTAAAGCCATGCTTGAAGATATTGCAATTCTTACTGGTGGAAGAGTTATCAGTGAAGAACTTGGCATAGACCTTAAAACTTGTGGAGTTGAAGTTTTGGGCAGGGCAAAAAGTGTTAAAGTAGATAAAGACACCACAACAATTGTTGAAGGTGCGGGAGAACCACAAGCTATAAAGGGTAGAG
>CAMUGK010000049.1 GCA_947088415.1 uncultured Bacillota bacterium
TCAGAAGTTCTTTCTTCAAATGGTTCATCTTCTATGGCAAGTGTATGTGGATCAACCTTGGCTCTTATGGACGGTGGCGTTCCAATCAAACGCCCAGTTGCTGGTATTGCTATGGGACTTATTAAAGATGAAGAGTCTGGCAAAGTTGCAGTTTTAAGCGATATTCAAGGACTTGAAGACTTCCTTGGTGATATGGACTTTAAAGTTACAGGAACTGAAAAAGGTGTTACTGCAATCCAAATGGATATTAAAATTAAAGGCATTGATAAACAAATCTTAACAACCGCTTTAGATCAAGCAAGAGAAGGTAGAATGTTTATCATGAAAAAACTTCTTGCACAAATTCCAGCACCTAAAAAAGAGCTTTCTAAATATGCACCTAAAATTCTTACAATGCAAATCAATCCTGAATTTATTAAAGACGTTATTGGCTCAGGCGGAAAGATGATTAATTCAATCATTGACCAAACTGGCGTTAAAATTGATATTGAAGATGATGGCAGAGTTTTCATCGCAGGACAAGATATGACTATGTGTGAAAAAGCAAGAGATATCATCAAAGGCATTGTTGAAGTTCCAGAAGTTGGCGATGTTTATGATGGCAAGGTTATAAGAATTATGAACTTTGGTGCATTCGTAGACCTTGGCGGCGGAAGAGAAGGAATGATTCACATTTCAAAACTTTCTAACACCCGTGTTGAAAGAGTTGAAGACGTTGTTAAACTTGGCGACTCAGTGGAAGTTGAAGTAATCAAGATTGACGAAAAGGGCAGAATTGACCTTAAACGCATTTTGCCAAAAGTAGAAAAGAAACAAGAAAAACCTGCAAAGGCAGAAAAACCAAGCAAGGAAGATAAGAAAGCCGAAAAGGAAAAAACAAAGGCAGAAAAGAAAGTAAAGAAAGAAGAAAAAAAGAAGACTAAATAAGTCTTCTTTTTTAACGTTAAAATAGTGGGGCTGTCATTCTGAGGCGTAGCCGAAGAATCTTTCTGCATACTAGTCAAAACATCTTAATAACAGATCTAGTATATTATGTTTTCATAACTAAAATAGACTAGTGTTTTTGTAAATGTTATTCATTTTCTTGATTATCATCATCTTTTGAATCAAGTTTATATATAGACCTTTCTCTCCATTCTTTTAAAACAATTTCTCTTTCTCGATTTTGTTGTGCTACTATAGTTTTTAGTTGAGCTAATTCTTCACCATGCAATTGCATATCTGGAGTTACTTTTCCGTATTTATCAACTGATGTTTTATGTTCAGTGTAATATTCATATCTTCTCAGTTTTAACTAATTTTCTTTATGATTTTCATCTGCATGTATTATTGGATCTCTAAAATAACCAAAAGGCTCAAATTCATATTGGAAAGAACATTTCATATATATTTCTCTCCACATATCAGCATTTTTTCTATTCCTTCTTCAATAACTTCTCTATCCATGCCGATTGCAGTTAAAGTTTCAACAACTCCACCTCTAAACATTTTGTCTACATCTGGGCTATACACCATTGAGAACTCATCAAAACCTTCTGGGATAATCCAATTTCCGCCATCATTTCTTATCCAGTCAATTTGCCGTCTAACAATTTCAAGTTCATAATCGTGCCTTAACTCATTAAAAGTTTTCGATGTGTCAATAAAGTTTTTAATTTTGAGCTCTGGTATATAAAGCTTCTTTTCTATAAGCTTTTGGTGCATAAGTTTACTCATCCAACTATTATCTCTTAAATGACAATGTAAATAATTTGCATTAACATCATTTGGTTGTTTAAAACACCAACTATACCAAGTCCATTCATTTGGGAAAAAATTTAAAATTTCTTGGTTTAAAATCTCTTCAATTTTTTCATCTGCAACAACGTCTAGTTTTTTAATACTATTGCCTGTTTGTTTTTTTCTTCTGAATAGGTCTAAAAATCCCATGTTGAACTCCTTTCGCTCATTATAGCATGTTAAACCAAATTTCAAGACCCAATTTAAAAATTTTTTATAAAGATTTAATTTTACAAAATAGTTTGACAAAATTCTTATTTTATGATAATTTATTATATAAAATAAAGGAGAATTTATGGAACAACAAAATTTATCTAGCGAAGTTGATGTTAGAAGAGCAAAGATTGATTCTTTAAAAGAAATGGGTGAAATCCCTTATAAAGCAAAGTTTGACAGAACTTGCACAATTGAGGAAGCGAGAGAAAAGGTTGGGGAGCGTGTTAAAATTTGTGGTCGCGTGATTTTTAAACGCGTTATGGGCAAATTTGGGTTTATGCAAATTAGAGATATTAACGCAAAAATTCAAATCTCAGTTGGCAGAAATGAACTTGACGAAGAGGCTTATGATTTCTATAAAAAAATGGTAGATATTGCCGACTTTGTAGGCGTTGAAGGCGAAGTATATCTCACTCAAACAGGAGAAGTGACCGTTAAAGCAGAGAAGGTGACACTTCTTTCAAAAACCCTTCGTCCACTTCCAGAAAAGTTCCACGGACTTGTCGACACTGAAACTAAATATCGTCAACGCTATCTTGACCTTGTAACAAATGAAGATACAAGAAAGGTGTTTTTAGGTAGAAGTAAAATGGTATCTTTTATAAGAAGGTATCTTGAAGATAATGGATTTATTGAAGTTGAAACACCAATCATTCAAACAAATGTAAGTGGGGCGTCAGCTAAACCTTTCTTTACAAAACATAATGCTCTTGACCTTGAATGCAATCTTAGAATTGCAACTGAAACTTGGCTTAAACAATGCATTGGTGCAGGCTTTGATCGTGTTTTTGAGCTTGGCAAAGATTTTAGAAATGAAGGTATGGACGCAACTCACTTGCAAGAGTTTACACAGGTTGAATGGTATGCTTCTTATTGGGACTTTGAAGACAACATCAAATTTTTCCAAGAGTTTTTAAAGAAACTTTTAATGGAAGTAGTGGGGACTACAAAACTCACTTATCTTGGCAATGAACTTGATTTTGGAAAAGAGTGGGAACGAATAAACTATGTTGAAAGAATGCGTGAAATTTTGGGATTTGATTTTCTTGAAATTGAAGACGTTAATGAACTAAAAAATAAAGTAGTTTCAGCAGGGCTTTTCAAAATGGGAGAACTTGAAGAATATAAATCTACTCGTGCAGTTATAGATTTTATTTATAAGAAGAAAATTAGAGAAAATATAATTGGCCCAACAATTCTGTATAATTATCCAGCAGTTTTGAAAACTCTTGCTCGTAGAAATGATAAAACCGATAAAATTACAGATGCTTTCCAAGTTGTTGTTTATGGTGCAGAAATTTGTAATGCATATAGCGAACTTGTTGATCCAATTATGCAAAGAAGAACATTGGAAGAACAACTTCGTGACAAAAATGCAGGCGATGAAGAAGCTATGGATTTGGATGAAGATTTCCTTCTTGCAATGGAACATGGTATGCCACCAATTTCAGGGCTTGGCTTTGGTGTTGACAGATTCTTAATGATTATGTTTGACCTCCCAACAATTCGTGATGCAGTTCTTTTCCCAATTATGAGATAAGCTGGGGGAAATTAGTATTTCTTAATGATGATACAGCCTTTATGTCATCCTGAGCGGAAGCGTAGCGAGAGTCGAAGGGTTGGCCTTTCACTACAAAAATTTGTTAACTTTTAAATTAATTTAATAATTCAATAAAATTTGTTATCAATAAAGGAGTGATAATGCAAGCCGAAGAAATTAAAAAGCATTTTGATAATCTCTTTCCGTCGCCTAAGTGTGAACTTGACTATGAAACGCCATTTCAACTTTTGGTTGCTGTTATTCTTTCAGCACAATGCACAGATAAACGCGTGTGCATGGTTACAAAAGAATTATTTAAAGAATATGGCACTCCAGATAAAATGGCAAAAGCCGAGCAAGGCGAAATTGAAAGGCTTGTTCACTCATGTGGATTTTATCATAACAAAGCAAAAAATATTATTGCAATGAGCAGGGATTTAATGAATAAGTTTAATGGTCAAGTCCCTAAAACATTGGAAGAGTTAACAACTTTATCTGGTGTTGGTCGAAAGACCGCCAATGTTGTGATAGGTGAAGCGTTTGGCGGGGATGCTTTTGCGGTTGACACCCATGTTCTTCGAGTTTCAAACAGGTTAGGGCTTGTCAAAACTGACGATGCTGGAAGGTGTGAACAAGCACTTTGTTCATACTTTCCACAAAAGTATTGGAGTGGTTTACATCTTCAAATGGTGCATTTTGGACGATATAAATGCAGATCTCAAAACCCAGATTGCACAGAATGTCCGTTTGTTAAGATTTGTAAAAAATAACATTATATCTTCTTTTCTTTTTAGAAAAGAAGCAAAAGAAAAATGTTTTGCGATACTTGATAACTCTGTTATCTTCGCATTGCAAAAAAATTAACTTTTATTTATTTTTCAAAGAAAAATGTATTATTTGCAACTTGAAGTCAAATATTTGACGAAAAGTTGCAAAAAGAATTCTTTTGTTACTTTTCTTTAAAAGAAAAGTAAAGAAAAGGGTATTTATGTTTTTAGATAGAGTTAAATTGATGATAAAAGCGGGAGATGGTGGCAATGGTGCTATCTCATTTTTGCGAACAAAACTTGTCATGAATGGTGGGCCAGACGGTGGAGATGGTGGAAAAGGTGGTAATGTAGTTTTTAAAGCCACAAAAAATATGAATACACTTTATACTTTCTCATTTAAAAAGAAATTTGTAGCCGAAAATGGTGGAAATGGCGATAAAAAAAATATGACAGGTGCTAATGGCAAAGATGTTGTCATTGAAGTTCCTTGTGGAACAGTTATTATTGACGCCGAAACTAATAAAATTATTGCAGACCTGTTTGAAGATGGAAACGAATTTATTGCTCTACGCGGCGGAGAAGGTGGACATGGTAATGCTTATTATAAATCTTCAATTAAACAAGCTCCAACATTTTCACAAACTGGCGAAAAAACAAAATTAAAAGAAGTCTATCTTGAACTTAAAACAATTGCAGATGTAGGGCTTGTTGGCTTTCCAAATGTAGGTAAATCTACACTCTTGTCCTGTATCTCAAATGCAAATCCAAAGATTGCAAATTATCACTTTACAACACTATATCCAAATCTTGGCGTTTGTGAAGCTAAAGGTCAAACTTTCGTAGTTGCAGATATTCCGGGGCTTATTGAAGGGGCGAGTCAAGGTCAAGGACTTGGACATTATTTCTTAAAGCATGTTGAACGTGTGCGACTTATACTTCATCTTTTGGACATTTCTGAGTGTGAAGGTCGTGACTTTATTGAAGATTATAAAAAAATCAATAAAGAACTTGGGGAGTATAGTCGAGAACTAGAAAAAACACCACAAATTGTTGTCTTTTCAAAGACTGATTTGCTTAGTGAAGAACAGCTTAAAGAAAAAATTAAACGTTTTGAAAAAGAAGTTGGTCTTGAATATATTTGCATATCTGGAGCAACTTATAAGGGGATTGAAGAACTTAAAAAAATAACCTTAGAGAAACTTTCTAAAATCCCTAAAAAACCACCAATTGAGATTGAAGAATATGACTTTGACAGGAAAATTAAAGATAATATTGAAATTTCTCGTGAAAGTGACGGAACATTTGTTGTTGAAGGTGAAAGAATAGACAATTTTGTCCGTGGTGTAGTTTTAGATGATATGTTGTCTTTTGCGTATTTTCAATCACGACTTAATGATATGGGGATAATAGATATGCTTAAAGAACGCGGACTAAAAAATGGAGACACTGTTCGTATCAAGGATATAATTTTTGAATATGTGGAATAGTGCGAGGACAACTAGAATTTTAAACGCGGATAAATCGCAAGCGATTTACCACTAAAATTCGTTTTCCCCACAGCCCCCTTTCTGCCTCTTGAAAAATTCCGCTGGACATTTTTCTACGAGTAAGGCGTATAAGAAAACTTTGGGGTCGGGCAAAGTCTTTCTTCCCGCAAAGTTTTCTTAACAAAAAATATAGTTTATCAAAATATTGTGGCTAGTCTGCACTGCATAACAACAAGATATTGATTTATAGTAAAAATTTTTATCTAGTCTTTTGCATACTTGAAAAGTCAAGAAAGGCTTGAATTAAATTTCTTTTGCTACTTTTCTTTAAAAGAAAAGTAGTTTAAAAGGTTTATTTATGATTACAACAAAACAAAGAGCACAATTAAGAGGACTAGGCAATGCGCTAGACCCAGTAATGCAAATCGGGAAGGAAGGCTTAACCGATAATTCTTTTGACGCTATAAATGCACTTCTAGAGGCGAGAGAGCTTATTAAAATTAAGGTTTTGCCAACTTGTCCACAATGTGCAAGAGAAGTTTGTGATACTCTCTGTCAAAAAGTAGGTTGCGAACCAGTTCAAGTGATTGGCAAAATGGTTATTGTCTATAAAGTCTCAACTAAAAAAGGCTTTAAACATATTGAATTGATATAAAAAAGAAGCAAATTTTTGCTTCTTTTTTATACTATAGTCTCTATTTTATCTATATCATAAATTTCGCCGTTACCAAAACATTGTTGTTTTCTTTCTTTTTTTTCTTCTTCACTTTTTTTATGACATTCTAGGGTGTTCCACGCGTCTGCAATTATTTCAG
This sequence comes from uncultured Bacillota bacterium, assembly GCA_947088415.1. GTDB lineage: Bacteria > Bacillota > Clostridia > Christensenellales > UBA1242 > Caccovivens. Next base: position 6,608 of record CAMUGK010000049.1, read on the forward strand.
AAGTTTGTGCTAAAAGATATTTCTTTAATGATTTAATATATGATGCACCTTTTTTCTCGGTAAGTGTTTTTCTGGTTGCAAAGGTTAATAATTCGTTATTTTTAACTTCGTAATCGTCCACTCTGTATTTTCTAATTATTGTTTTGTTGTATGTTTCTTCAATTTCGTCATCGTCGATTCTGTATTCTTGTTTCACTTCTTTTTCTTGTATTTCTTCAAAGTATATAGGTTCACCTTCTTCTGAAATATATGATGGTGCATAATAACGAGTTTCAGATTTATTTACTATTCTATTATATAGGGTTGCAAAGCTAGCGATTTCATCTAAGATTTCCTCGTCAATATATTCAAGTTTTTTATTTTCTTCTATTTTTTTCATAATATCTCCTATAATTGTATAATAACATATTTTTACAATTAAGTCAATACTTATTTTTTATTTCAACACAACCTTATCTTGTTTGACATTAAAGTAGGGGTTGAAA
>CAMUGK010000050.1 GCA_947088415.1 uncultured Bacillota bacterium
AGGCGTTGGGGCTTTATATCTCAAGAATGGCATCCGCATTGAGCCTCTTATCGCTGGCGGTGCACAAGAGAGAAATAAGCGTGGTGGAACTTTGAATGTTCCTGCTATCGCTGGATTTGGCAAGGCTGTTGAAATTGCTGTTAGAGATTTGGCAATAAATCAACAAAAACTTAAAGCGGTTAGAGAATACTTTATCGCTAAGGTGACAGAGAGAATCCCATATATTCAAATCAATGGTCATCCTCACCAAAAAATTCAAGGTACTGTGCACGTTTCTTTTGAAATGATTGAAGGAGAGTCAATCCTTATGCTCCTCGACCTTGAAGGCGTTGCAGTTTCTACTGCTTCTGCTTGCACATCAAATTCACTTCAACCATCACATGTTTTAAGAGCTATGGGTATTCCAGACGAAATCGCTCAAGGTTCAATTCGTTTCTCATTTGGTAAAAATATTTCTAAAGACGATGTTGACTATGTTGTTGACGTTCTTGAAAAGGCAGTTGAACAACTTAGGTCAATTTCGCCAATAACTAAAGCAGGGAGGAAATAATTATGTATAACAAGACAGTTCTTGAAAGATTTAAAAATCCTAAAAATGCTGGTGGACTTCGTGGAGCAAATGGAATTGGCAAGGTTGGCAATGCCGCTTGTGGAGATATTATGAAAATGTATCTTCTAATCAATGACAACGGAGTTATTGAAGACGCACGCTTTAAAACTTTTGGTTGTTGTGCAGCAATAGCATCAACAGATGTTGCTTGCGACCTTGTTAAAGGAAAAACAATTGACGAAGCACTTAAAGTGACAAATAAACAAGTATTTGACATTTTAGGCGACTTGCCAGCGCATAAAATTCATTGCTCAGTTTTGGCTGAAGAGTCAATCAGAGCAGCAGTTGAAGATTATTATAAAAAGAAGGAAAAAGAATCTAAAAAACTCGCAAAAGATTAAAAAAGCACCCGAAAGGGTGTTTTTTTATTTGCCTTTTGACAAATGAAAATTTTGTGATAAAATATAGTTAAAAACATAAAAGAGGTAGGTTATGGTAAAAAAACTAAAAAGAAGTTTAGGTATTTAAATTATGAGCATGGTACTTATAGTGACTACAATATAGCAAAAATTTTAAGACCAATCATTCTTATTGGATATGGATCGAGCCGTATCTCCTTTAATGAAGATAAAAGCGATGGCTCTCTTGTGTATGAAGTAGAGTATACGACTACATTAAAACGGATTGGGTTTGATAGATTTATCGTCCCAAACGATTTTGAAATCTTGAATTATGCTTACGAAGTCGATATTAAAAGAACGAAAGCTTTAAGGCTTGCTTTGGCTTCTGATAAAGAACGCGGAGAAGAATATCTTGCTGATTTGCATAATTTTCTTCTTATAAAAGCAGATGAAGAAGTTGAACAACTTAGAGAATCGGTAAAGCAAAAACCAAGTGAAAATGAATAATAAGACGAATTAAAAGATAACGTTATAATCCATTTGAAAAATAGTTTAATTTTTCAAATGGATTATTTTTAGTTTTCTTTTGCTTCTTTTCTTGCAAGAAAAGAAGAGAGAAAAAGTATGTATAATATCACAAAATCCTCACACACTAGTAATAGGAAGGAGGAGAAATGAAAGATTTATGTTTACTTGCCGGTTTCGGTTTAGGGCTTGTTACTGGGGTTATGCTTTATAAATACTCTAAGGAGACCAAGAAAATGGTGGATAAAAGTGAAAAAGACCTTATGAAAGAGGCTGAAAAACTTGGCAATAAGGCTGAAAAGAAAGTTGAAAAACTTGGAACTAAAGCCGAAAATGGTATTAAAAAAGTTGAACAAGCCGTTAAAAAAGGCAACAAGACTTTACAAAAACAAATGAATAAATAAAAGTGGCATTGCCACTTTTTTGGCAGGCAAATGCTGCACGAATTATTATATAAATCAATGCGTCGGTGTCATTCTGAACGTAGTGAAGAATCTTTCGTCCTAAATTTTATTATGTCTTTAGATTCTTCGTTTTACTCGTAATGACAGACTAGTTTCTTTTAGTTGTCCCAATATGAGATTGGGCATTATGCAGGTTTTAATTTAAATATTGCAAAAATTGTAGAAAATTGTCGAATAAGGAAGCAAGCCTAACTTTAATATAAAAATATTATTAAAACCTTGATTTATCTTAATTTTTGTGATATAATAATCAAACCGAGCTAGACGGGGAGTTAGCGGTGCCCTGTAACCTGCAAACCGCTATAGCAGGGTTGATGATTTGTTTCGGTTTAAACTTTTTGAAAATGCGCGATGGTTTTTAATGTTGAAGGCAAGGTCTTATGCAATCAAAATCTATGAACCAGGTCAGAGCTTGACGGCAGCATCCTTAAGTGGACACTTTGATGTGCCATAAGGTGGCTTTGGTGGAGTTAAACACAATCGAGGCAATTGGGAAGTTTTTATCAAGGCAAATTGCTCGGCGTGAAATTTCAAGGCAGTCATTTGACTGCCTTTTTTTACGACCAAAGGTTGTCAGTTTTTAGCAAAAAATATATAAAATCAAATTTTTTCGAAGAATTTCAAAAAAATACTTGACAAATCCCCCCCCGTGTATAATAAGGATAAAACCAGTTAGGAGGGTAAAATTATGGTAAAAAAAGTAGTAAAAGAAAGAATGACTGAAAAGATGAAATCTCTTGGGTATGATATATGTGCAGACCTTGCATATCTTCACTTGAAAGATTATATGAGGCATCGTGAAGGTAACTTTTCAATTGGGGATAGTTATGCTTATGAAAGTGCTCCAAGCTATTTAAAAGATGCAGTGCTTTGTTGGCTTTATGGCATAGAGGCAGATGCAAAACATCCTGACAAAACAGAAAAAATGTTGCTTAAATTTGTTGATTTATATGGAGATGTTTATATGGATGGCAGTTTGATAAGTTTAGAGTTCTCTATTCCAAAAGATCGTAAAAGTGTTGATACTTTTGTCAAAATTTCAGGAGATCTTTTGAAGGCTTTTGAAAAAGAACATGCAACTGAAATAACTGAATATCAAGTGAAAGAAAGAAACAGTGAAGCTTTTTTAGAGACTTTCTTTGCTGACAAAGCTAAAAATAATGAAGGTGAGGCAGAATAAAAAAGATTGCTTAACGCAATCTTTTTTATTTCCAATCAATTGGTGTCTCGTTGTTTTTGATTAAAAATTCGTTGCATTTTGAAAAGTGTTTGCAACCAAAGAAACCGCGATATGATGAAAGTGGACTTGGATGTGGGGCTTTTAATATTAAGTGATGCGATGCAATTTGTGGAGCAAAGGCTTGTGCGTTTGAACCCCAAAGCAGAAATACAATGGGTTTTTCACGTTTTGAAAGCAGGTTGATAATTTCACCTGTAAAAGTTTCCCAACCATATCCACGATGTGAATTGGCTTGATGAGCACGAACAGTTAGGGTGGTGTTTAAAAGTAAAACGCCTTGTTTTGCCCAGCGTGATAGGTCACCTGAATTAATTGGGTCAATGCCAAGGTCGTCATGAATTTCTTTAAAAATATTGACTAGGCTTGGTGGAATTTCGGTGGTTTCTGGCACTGAAAATGATAACCCTTGCGCTTGATTTGGTTCATGATAAGGATCTTGACCGATTATCACAACTTTAACATCTTTATAAGGGGCAAAGTTGAGTGCATTGAAAATATTTTCCATTGCAGGATAGATTGTGCGAGTTGCATATTCATTATCTAAAAACTCTTGCAATTTTTTGAAATATTCCTTTTCAAACTCTGATTTTAATAATTCATACCAATTTTTCTTGATTTTTATCATAAAATTCTCCTTTATTTCAATTGCTTGAAGCAAAGATTTCTCCACGTCGTTCACGTTGTTCACTTCGGTCGAAATGACGGCAAAACACTTTTATATTATTCATTGTATCATAATTTTCACTTTTAGGTCAAGGAAACGGACAAATTTAAAATTAAGTATTGACAATCGCAAAATCTATGATAAAATTAAATTAACTATAGAAGGGGTAATATGGCAAAACATCCAGAATTTGAAAAGGCTTTTGGCTTCTGCTCACCAAAACTTGTACTTGACCCTAAGATGACAGATTTCTATGACTTTAAATCACCACTCACAACTGACCCTACAACAGGAAACTTTGTTGCAAACAAGGATAGCTCATTTAAGGTTGAAGATTATAATTGGCAAGAAGAAGGAATCAAGTTTGCAGTAAAAATTCCAGTTGCAGAATAAAACTTTTCTTTCTTATTGCTGAAAGAAAAGTTGCAAAAGAAAGAAGCAAATACTTTTCAGCGTGAAAAGTATTCAAAAGCGTCGGGGACTTTCGATTTCCCCGAACCTCTCAAACGACTTACTTTAGAAAAGTAAGCAAAATAAAACATAAAACAAAAAATGCTTGTCAAAAAATTTGCTAACGCAAAAAATTCTAACGAATTTCAAGTTTTTGACAAGTATTTTTGTTTAATGTTATTGTGCAGTTAAGAAAACAAAATAGGGTATTTTGGTTTAGATACCTTAAAACTTTTTAATATTGTTAAGAGATAATTTACGATGTATATTTAGTGGCAGCAGAATTTACATCGTTATTTTTTCTTTTGAAAACTTTTCTTTAAAAGAAAAGTTGAAACAAATAAAAAATGTTTTGAAATTTTTATGAAATAAGATATAATTCTTTTTATGGAGGAATTATTATGAGTTGTCCTATTAATATGAAAGGGTTTGGACCTAGCCCTATTCCTGAGGAAGCAAATTGGGTTCAATCTAAGGAAATTACACAAATTTCTGGTTTTAGTCATGGGTGCGGTAAGTGTGCACCACAACAAGGCACTTGCAAACTTACACTTAATGTTAAGAATGGAATTATCAAAGAAGCACTTGTCGAAACCATTGGTTGCAGTGGCATGACGCATTCGGCTGCAATGGCGGGTGAAATTTTGACTGGTAAGACGATTTTGGAAGCTTTGAACACCGACCTTGTTTGTGATGCAATCAACGATGCAATGAAGCAAATCTTTTTGCAACTTGTCTATGGCAGGAGTCAATCTGCTTTTTCTGAAAACGGTCTTGAAGTTGGTGCAGGATTAGAAGATTTAGGCAAGAACTTAACAAGTCAAGTTGGCACAATTTATTCAAGGGAAGATAATGGCACAAGATATCTTAATTTAGCAGAAGGTTACATCACTAAAGAAGGGCTTGACAAGAATGGAGAAATCATTGGCTATGAATATATCAACATTGGTGCACTTATGAACTTATTGAAAGACGAAAAAGTTGATGTCAAAGAAGCTATTAAAAAATCTACAAAAACATATGGTCGATTTGATGAAGCGGTGTCAGTGATTGACCCAAGGAGGGCGTAAGAATGGATTACATGAGAAAATATTTAGGAATCAAAGACGCTCTTAAAAAATATGGCATTAAATCTCTTGATGACGCAAAGGAAATTTGTGCTAAAGCAGACATTAATGTTGAAGAAATTGTTAAAGGCATTCAACCAATTTGTTTTGATAGTGCAGTCAAGGCTTATGAACTTGGTTGTGCGATTGCAATTAAAAGTAAGGTTAAAACCGCAAGTGATGCGTCACTTAAAATTGGTGAAGGACTTCAAGCATTTTGTGAAAAAGGTTCTGTAGCGGATGACCGTCAAATAGGACTTGGTCATGGCAGGCTTGGGGCTATGCTTCTCGATGAAAATGTAAAGAGTTTTGCTTTTTTAGCAGGTCATGAAAGTTTTGCAGCAGCAGAAGGTGCAATAGGTATTGCACGCACTGCCAACAAGGTTAGAAAAACGCCATTGAATGTAATTTTGAATGGGCTTGGCAAAGATGCTGCCTACATTATTTCACGCATAAATGGTTTTACCTTTGTCCAAACCGAGTTTGACCATAAAACTGGAAAGTTGAAAGTTGTAAAGAAAATTCCTTTTTCTAAAGGAGATAAGGCAAAGGTTAAATGTTATGGTGCTTTTGATGTGCCAGAAGGTGTTGCAATTATGCAACTTGAAAAGGTTGATGTTTCAATAACTGGCAATTCAACCAATCCAGTGCGTTTCCAACATCCAGTTGCAGGCACTTACAAAAAGTGGTGCAATGAGAATGGCAGAAAATATTTCTCAGTGGCGTCAGGTGGCGGAACTGGAAGAACTTTGCACCCAGACAATATGGCTGCAGGGCCTGCAAGTTATGGATTGACTGATACTATGGGAAGAATGCACTCGGATGCTCAATTTGCTGGTTCTTCATCAGTGCCAGCACATGTTGCAATGATGGGCTTTATTGGAATGGGCAACAATCCAATTGTTGGTGCAACAGTGGCGTTGTCGGTTGCGGTTGTTGTAAATAAATGATGAAAAGTTAAAAGGAAAAATGTCGATTTTTTAAATTAGGTCTTGAAAAAGACCTTTTTTTATGTTAAAATGGCACTATTAGGAGAAATAAATGGAAGAAAAATTAACGATGGAGGAAATATTACAATCAGTTCCTGAAAATGCAGCATTTTTAAAAGGAGAATATGACATTGTTTATTATAATATAAGATATAGCAAATCTCTTATCGAAAGTATAAGGCACTATGTTCCTTGCATTTACATGACTGATGCGAAGTTGCAAAATATTTTGATAAAGAATTTTGGTTTTACAAATTATAGAGATATTCCCGAGTTTGAATTGTCAGATAAAGTATTGCAAAGAATTGCAAAAAAAAGATTAAACGGGTTATTAAAAGACAAAGACTATGTTTTAGAAAATCCTGTTGTTTATAAAAAGGGGAATTTTAATTTAGGATATAAATTAGTTTTTAATCAAGATTCCAATTCGCAAAATGCTCCTAAAACTGAAATGATTTTTCTGCCTTTTAATGTTAAGACATTTATTAAAAATGAAAAAAGTATAAGAAGCGATGTGTCTGCCTTGTTTTATTTAACAAAAACAATGTTTAAAAAATATCCTGATATTTATCCACAAATATATACACTATACAATATCAGTTTATATTATCATTTTAATGAAAAGCATCCAGATTTAAACGAGCTATATCAAAAAGAATTACAAAAAA
>CAMUGK010000051.1 GCA_947088415.1 uncultured Bacillota bacterium
ACTTGCCACTTTTTTTAAAAAAGATGTTGCTTTTCATTTTTTGTTATGCTATAATCATGATGAAAAGGAGTTAAAAGATGTTACCAATAGAAAAAGGAACTTTAAAATATCCAGTAAAGTTTGCTGTCTTGCAAGTAAAACATAGAAAATATTATACTGGTGAAACCGAAACTTTTGGGTATGTTGTTGCACCTTGTTCGGTTATTAAAGATATAAAAAATTATTATGCCGACGGGACAAGCAAAATGCAACATGAAGTTGTCTTCACATGGAAGCCCGAATATTATAGAGGCGGAAACATGAATATAGAAAGGACAAACGAACTTAGAGTGCCAGAATTTAATTGTTATATTTGCACAAATTCAGACTTAGTTGACAAAGTTTATACCAATCGGGAAACTTGCCAAATACAAGCAAATAAATTGAATGAAAGATTAAGATATGCAGATATTGGCTATCTTCCTTTTGAGAGTAAAGAGCAATTTGAAAGAGATTCGGAAGAATTATTAGCAAAGTTTGATAATGATTTAAAGGAAATTGAGGAGTATGCAAAAACAAGACTTAATGATAATCCCAATATAGAAGTAGGAGAGTAATAAAAAATAAAAGTGGCAAGTGCCACTTTTTTGTTTATTTATTTGCTTTTCTTATTGGTTTATGATATACTCAATTTTGTATTATGGAAGCATTACAAAAAAACGAAAAGCCTGAAACAGAACAACTTAGTTTTGTTGATGATAAATATAGATTTAAACTAGAGAACTTTGAAGGGCCTCTAGACCTTTTGTTGCACCTTATTAAAGACTCTAAACTTGACATCATGACTGTAAAACTTGCCGACATTACCGAACAATATCTTGAATATATGAAAGATTTAGAAAGCATAGATATGGATAGGGCAAGCGAGTTTATCACGGTTGCTGCAACACTTCTTGAAATTAAATCTAAACATCTTCTTCCTGTTGAAGTGGAAGAAGACCCAGAAGAAGAGGACAGTGAAACACTGCTTTTAAGAAGACTTAAAGAATATGAACTTTTCAAGCAAACTGGTCAAAGATTACGTGAAATTGAAGATATAAACAAACTCTATCGTGCACCAGGAAAGGAAACTGAAAAGGTTAAAATTATTATTAAAGACATGGTTTTAGACAAACTTTTGGACGCATTTGCAAACCTGCTTTCTAGACAAAAGGCAAGGGGGGCAGAAAAACCAGAACCTAAGACCGTTGTTAAAGACAGATTTACAGTGGCAGAAAAGGTTGTTTCGATTCGCTCTTACACGCGTGAACATAAACGTTATCCTTTCGAAGAGCTTTTTGCAAACGATATGACAAAATCTGAAATGATAAATGTTTTCTTGGCTTTACTTGAACTTCTCAAACTTCAAACTTTGAGAGTTGAACAAACAAATGTTTTTGGTCAAATAAACGTAATTTCAACTGAAGAATAAGGGGTTTTTATGGCAAATATAGACACAATTATCAATTTAAAAGAAGTTATTTTAGGTGTTCTTTTCATATCTGGCGACGGAATTGAACGCGATTTTTTGGCAGAAAAATTAGAAGTTGACAAAAAGAGTTTAGATAAGGTTATTGAAGAGTTAAAAAAAGAATTTTCTGGCGACAGAGGCATTCATGTTATAACTTATAAAAACAAAGTTCAACTCTCTTCAAACCCTAATTATGCGGGGTATATTTCCGATGTTTTAAATCCTATCCGAGAAAAATCTCTCACTCGTGCCGCACTCGAAACTTTGGCAATCATTGCTTATAAACAACCTGTTACAAAACTTGAAGTTGAAGATGTGAGACGTGTTAACTCCGACTATGCTGTTCAAGTTTTGTTAGACCAAGATATGATTGAAGTTGTAGGGCGTAAGGATGCTGTCGGCAAGCCTTTAATGTTTGGCACAACAGAGAACTTTTTGAAAAGATTTAATATTGCAGATTTGACCGAACTTCCAGATTATGAAGAACTTATGGAACGCATCAACCTTATTCGTGAAGAAGAGGGTAGAGAGCAAGAAACCTTGTTCCGCAATGTTGACGATGTTGAATTCACCGAGGAACTTCCAAACTTTTTGAAAGGTGAAGAATTGCAAGAAATTAAAAGCGAAGATTTAGCATAGGAGAAAAAATGTTATTAGAAGAATTTGATAAAGAAAAAGAAGCAATCTTAAATCCTGATGCGTTTTTTTCGCCTATAAAAGATTATCCACAAACTTGTTTAATGTTTTTCCCAGATGATGTTTTTAAAAAGTTCGTTAAAAAATATAAGGCAAAAAAGATTAAATTTCAAGATAGTGACGCAGGCTACAGATTCAAATATAATGGCAGTGATTTTGTTGTTGGTCATGCACCAATGGGGGCGTCGGCTTGCGTTATGGCAATGGAAAGATACATAAAGTTTGGCGTAAAAAACTTTTTATTTGTAGGTTGTTGTGGTTGCCTTGATGAGAAACTGGAAGAATGTTCAATCATTTTGCCAACATCGGCAATAAGAGATGAAGGCACAAGTTATCACTATCTTGCACCAAGTGATGAAATTAAGTTAGATGCAAAACTTGTGAAAATGTTAGAAGACGTCATCAAGAAAAATAATCTTCATTATGCCAAAGGCAAAACTTGGACAACAGATGGCTTTTATCGTGAAACAAAAGCTAAAACTGCCAAAAGAAAAGCACAAGGAGCAATAACTGTTGATATGGAGTGTTCAGCACTAGCATCAGTGGCAAAGTTTAGAAAGGTTAATTTTGCTCAAATATTGTATGGCGCAGATAGTCTTGCAAAAGAAGAATATGATGCAAGAAGCCTAAATGCAAAAGGAAGTAGAAGTGCTGAAAAAAATTATAAAATAATTCCACTTGCTCTTGAATGTGCTTATGAGATTGATAAAATTGAACAATAAAAGAAGTGGCTTTCACTTCTTTTTTTATGATTTTTTTCATATCTTATTTTATGGACAAAGAGTTTTTGGAAAGAATGCAAACAAAACCTTGTGAAGAAATTTTAATTCAAGATAAAAGAGTAAAAACTTATGGCGAAAATTATCAATCGGTTAAAGTTAAAAACAGGCTTCGACTGCTACTTTTATTATCTTTGGTTTTTGGCTTTTTAATAATTGCAGGTCTTGTCCTATTGGTGCTTGTGTTATGCGGAATATAGTTAATAAAGTCAGAATATTTTGTAAAAAATTGCCAATTCATCCATCATTTTTACTTTTAATTTTATGGTTTGCAATTAACAAGGATTTTTTAGGTTTTGCCATATTTGTAGGTGTGGTTTTAACTCATGAATTCGGTCATTACTATGTTGCTAAAAAACTCGGTTATAAATTAGACGGATTTTTTATTGCACCATATGGCGTAAGTTTAAACTATCAAAATCAAACCTTTGAAAATAATGATGAACTTAAAATTGCAATCGCAGGCCCACTCGTGAATATTATGTTATCACTTTTATGCATTGGCCTATGGTGGACATTTCCTGCAAGTTATAATTATACCGACATATTTGTAAGTGAAAGTGTTATGCTAGCCTTATTTAATCTTTTGCCAGCTTATCCAATGGACGGTGGACGAGTTATGCTATCGATTTTAAGTAAATTTATGACAAGAGAAAAAGCAATGAAATTGCTTAAATTATTCAACCTTGTTTTTGCATTTATGTTTTTAGGTTTATTTATCTATAGTTGCACAATAGACTTTAATCCAACTTTTGCATTGATTTTTATTTTTATGATTATTGGCATTTTTGAAAGTAAAAGAGAGGGGAGATATAAAATTATGGCATTGTTAAGAAAGAAAAATAAAAACTTTTCTCGACCTTTTATTATGTATATAACAAGTTCAACTACTCTCGGTAACACATTAAAACATATTCAACAAAATCGCTATACAATTTTTTATGTAGATTTTAATGGTCAAAAAACTAAAGTTTTAGATGAAAATCTTATTTTAAGACTGGTTGAAAAATTTTCATATACTACAACATTTAATGAGATTTTTATTTAATGTTTTAGATATATATTAGAAAGTAAGGCAATGTTAAAATAAACCTTTCAATAATTTTGAAAAAATCAAGAAAGGCTTATTTTTAATATATTTTTGCTTACTTTTCTTATCAAAAAGTCGACAAATGTCGCTTTTTGTCATTCTGAGTGAAACGAAGAATCTTTTGTAAAAAAATTATTTAATCCAAATAAGGAATTAATTTTTCAATTGAACCACGTTCAACTTCTTTTAATTTGGCAAGAAGTTCGTCAATTTCTTTGCTTATACCTTTGTGGTCACTTTCATCTTTAATGCAAGTGATAATTCCCATAAAAGTGCCAAGCAATAAAAGTTCGGCAATCTTGCGGTTAGATCTGTCCATCATTGTTGACATGTTGACCGACGCCCAAAGTTTAGATTTTTCAAACCAAGTATTGTCTTTAATAGGTGTAATTTTTTCAGCTTTAGAAAAAAGTTCACATTCTCTTGCAATAACTTGATATTCATCTTGAAGCAAAGCAAGTTCTTTTTTGAATGTGTCGTCTTCCACCTTTGTCATAATTTCTTCTAAACTTTGAATTCCTGTGCGAGTGTTTTGATAAACTGCGTTAAGATAATCCACTATAAGTTCTTTGTTGTCCATGTTTTTCCTCCATGCTATTAATTTGCACGCATAATAAAAATTTATACTATTCTCACGCATACATTTTGAAAATATACAAAAAATATGAATATGAAACTTTCAACCAAAATTTTTATAGGTTTATTTGTTGCAACTTTAGTTCCAGCCATTTGGCTAGGGCAATATTTTATTGCAATGATAGTTCCAACCGAAAATGGCTTTACATTTAATATTACTGCTCTTGGAATAACAGGCATAGTCTTTATGATAATCAATCAAATTTTTGGTGGAATATTATTCTTTAGATTTTTAAAAACTTTAACACTTCCCAAAGCTATATTTTGTTCGGTTGTTCCTTTAACGGTTATTTATGGAGTTTTAATCTTTTTAATCGCAGATATAACTCGTTATGACAATCCAACAGCCAAGTCGGTTAGAGCCTTACTTAATTTAGATAAAGGCAATAGTTATAACACAATTCTTTGGGCAGTTTTGCTTAGCGTGGTATATATTTCAGCATTATTTTTAATATTCATTCTTCTTTGCAAGCCAGTTTCTCGTATGGAAAAAATTGTCAATCGACTTAGCGATGGCAGAGTCAAAGAATCGCATTTTAAACTAGGTGGTGGAAATCAATTTAAAGAACTTGAACATAGTTTAAATAAAATTAATTTCAATTTTAATTCAAAAGATAGTGCTGTGCGTGGAAATAAAGAATTAAAAAGATTAATCCCAAAAGAATATATAAGACTTTTAGGAAAAGATGGTTTGAATGAAATTGAACTTGGTGGACAAGTAAAAAAACATGCGACTATGATGTTTTGTGACCTTAAAATCTTAAAAGACCATGAAAGTGTTAACCTTGAAGATAATTTTAAATTTGTTTCGTCTTATATGAATATAGTTTCGCCAATTATAAAAAGATATGGTGGCTTTATAGATAAATATTTAGGCGATGGTGTGCTTGCTGTTTTTATGCGTCCAGAAAATGCACTTGATGCTTCTCATCAAATTGTAAAAGCAATTGAAATTAAATCCAAATCAAATAATTTAAATGTTGACTCAAGCATAAGTCTTCATACAAGTGATGTAATCTTCGGACTTCTAGGTGACCAAGAAAACTCTTCGCCAAGTGTAATAAGTGACAACAAGTTTGTTCAAAAAGAAAACAATATAAATAAACTGCTTGGAAGTAAACTTATATTTACAAAAAATCTTTTAAGTGAACTTCCAACAAGATATAAATTTTTCTATCGTTATGTTGGCAATCTTTCTGATGATAATGGCGAACATATTGGAATATTTGAAAGTTTGGAATATTACTCAAAAGAAAAAAGAGAAAAACTTGCTTCATTAAAATCTAATTTTGAAGAAGGGGTTAGGGCGTATAATGAAAAAGAATATTCAAAATCTAAAGAATATCTTTCAGAAGTTTTAAGATATGTTTGTGATGATAAACCAAGTTATGTTTATTATAATAAGACAAGCGAAAAATTAAATAATGGTTAAAGAGTTTATTACTTGACAAAAAATAATAAGAGTGATAAACTCTTTTTTATGAAAACAAGACGTCGACCTAAATTGATAACTTGTCCACGTTGTGGCATGAAAACTTTGCAAGGAACTCCTGCATGTGAAGATTGTGGGCTTGTTTTTGAACGTCTTAAATTTGCAACTAATAAAGATGCAAAACGCAAAATTAAACGCGGAGATAGAGATTTTATTATTAGAACAAGAAGTCTTCCAAGTGATGTTAAATATTGGAAACTTCTTCTTATGGTATTGTTCACAGGCTTGATGGGCGGTCATAACTATTATGTTGGCAGATATTTAAGGGGGGCAATTTTTTCAGCATTTTTTGTGTTAACATTGACTTGTGTAATTTTAAACTCGTGGATTATGAGTAAATTTCCGGCTTGGATGGAACTTATTGGCGGTCTTTTGGTTGGGCCTTTTGCACTTGTTTGGATTTATGATATTGCTTCAATTTCACTTAAAAAATTTAGAGTGCCAATTGCAATTGACCTTGAAAAACAAGATATTGATGAAGTTATAAAGGAAAAATAAAATGAAAATTGTTGTAGGAATTAGTGGTGGTGTAGACTCATCTGTTGCAGCATATTTGCTTAAAAAGCAAGGTCATGAGGTTATAGGGCTTTTCATGGTTAATTGGGAAGAAAAGGACGGAACTTGCACAGCCGAAGAAGATTTTGAAGATGTTAAAAGGGTTTG
>CAMUGK010000052.1 GCA_947088415.1 uncultured Bacillota bacterium
CGAAAACTTTTTGTCAAAGTTCTATATGGACGAAGATGAGATTTCAACTGGTTATGGTAAGAGTAAACTTGAAGCCGAGCAAAATGCCGCACATGTGGCAATTACAAAACTATTCAAGAGTTATTAGTTTATTCTAACTTTTCTTTCAAAGAAAAGGGAACCAGATGTTGTATGACTAAAAAGAATAAAAGTCAACGATTTTCATTTTGTGTTAGCAAAAGGCAAATCGTTTAGTCTTCTTTTGCTTCTTTTCTTGCAAGAAAAGAAGAATATATAAAAAATAGAAGAGAGAGAAATTATGATATTCAAAAAAATTGAAATGGTGGGATTTAAATCCTTCGCAGATAGAACAGTTATTGAGTTTGACAACAATTTCACAGCGATTGTTGGGCCAAACGGATGCGGAAAAAGTAATGTTTCTGATGCTATTCGTTGGGTTTTAGGTGAACAGAGTGCAAAAAGTCTTCGTGGTGACAACATGCAAGATGTTATTTTTGCAGGAACTGAAAAACGTAAAAGTCTTTCTTATTGCGAAGTTACTCTCACTTTTGATAACTCAACAAGATTTTTCAATTTTGATTATGACGAACTTGCAATCACAAGAAAACTCTATCGTTCTGGTGAAAGTGAATATCTTATCAATCGCAATTCTTGTCGTTTAATGGATATTACAAATCTTTTGTTTAATAGTGGTCTTGGAAAGAATGGTTATTCCGTTGTTGGTCAAGGCAAGGTTACCGAAATGGTCGATGCTAAACCTGAAACAAGACGTGCTATGTTTGAAGATGCAGCGGGGATTAGCAAATATAAGGCTGACAAGGCAGAGGCCGAGAGAAAACTTTTTAGAACTCATGATAATCTTACTCGACTTAATGATATTCTCCTTGAACTAGAACGTCAAATGGGGCCACTTAAAAAACAAGCAGAGAATGCAAAAAAATATCTTGAATATAAAGGTCAACTTAAAGATTTGGAAGTCAATGCTTACATATATCAATATGAAAATGCAAATGACGTTAAAGAACAAATCAATGTTAAACTTCGTGGACTTGCTGAACAATTAACTCTTAGAAATTCTGACCTTGAAAAAGCAAATAATGACTATGAAGAAGCAATGAACGCTTTAAATAATTTTGATAGAAGTTTGTCTATTCTCAATCAAAAGATATTGGAAGTTACTGTTGGTCTTGAAAAACAAGAAGGGGAAACTCGACTTGCAAGAGAACGCATTAATTTTACACATAAAGAAAATGATAAATTGCATTTAGATTTGTCTAATTCTAAAACTGCTTTAAAATTTGCAGAAGAACGCAAAGAGAACAAAGAAAAGGAAAAGTGCGAACTTGTGGCTGACTTAGAAGCACTTGAAAAGAGTTTTGATGAACTTAGCGAAACTTATTCTCGACTCGCACGCGAAGTTAGTGTTAATGAAGACCAAGCAGGATTAAGTCAACAAAAGATTATTGAAACTTTGGGTTCACTTTCAGATATTAAATCAAGCAAATCAAGACTTTTAGCTGAAAAAGAACTTTTAGGCAATAGTTTAACAAATCTTCAAAAAGATATTGAAGTTTTGTCTTCAAGAAAACAAGAACTTGAAAATCAATATCAAGAAAGTCAAAATCTTGTTGAAACTAGTGAAAATAATTTAAAAATCACAAAAGAAGAGTGTGACAATCTTTCAAGCAAAAATTATCTTGCCGAAAGTAAACTTAGAGAACTTGAAACTCAAAAAGCCAATACTACAACTCAAATCAAAGTTTATGAAAACAGAAAGAAACTTTTATCTGAACTTCAAGCCGAATATGAAGGTTATTCTTACGCCATTAAAAAACTTTTAAAAGAAAGCGAAAAAAATTCTGCGTTAAAAGCCAAAATTGTGGGTGTTGTTGCATCATTAATTCAAGTTCCACAAAAGTTTGAAACTGCAATTGAAGTGGCTCTCGGTGGGGCAGTTCAAAATATTGTAACTTTTGATGAAAATGGTGCAAAAGAACTTATTTCTTTCTTAAAACAAAATCAATATGGCAGGGCAACTTTCCTTCCAATTTCTTCTATGAAACGTCGCGACCTTGATTCAAGTGTCTTTGCAAACAAAATAGGTATTTACGGAGTTGCTTCAAAACTCGTTGACTTTGATAAGAAAATTGACAATGTTGTTTCAAACCTTTTAGGTGGAACTGTTATTGTTGAAGACCTTGCAACTGCTGTAAATCTTGCAAAACAGTTCTCTTATGCATTTAGAATTGTAACTTTAGACGGCGATGTTGTCAATCCACAAGGTTCTCTTACGGGTGGAAGCAAAAAAGCGGAATCTGCAAACCTTATGGGCAGAGAGCGTGAAATTCAAACTTTGACAAGTGAGATAGAAAAATTAAATAAAAACTTGTTTGATATGTCAAGCCAAATTCAAACGCTTGGAAATTCTTTTGCAAATGACAGAAAGGCTTTGTCTGAAGCAATCAACAAACAAAATGAAGTTACTATTGAACTTGCAAAACAAAAGGAAAAACGTGATGCATTAAGCAAATCACTTTCTGAAGTTGAGGACAACTTAAAAGTTAGCATTATGGAAAGTGAGACAGTGCAAAATAAACTTGGTCTTATTCACGAAGACCTTTCACGCAGTGAAAAGTTGGAATCGGCACTTAGTGGCAATCGTGAAGACGCCGATGAACTTGCAAAAGAGCAAAAGGCTAGATTTGAAAAACTTAGACAAGAGCGAGATAAAATTAATGACAATATTTTGTCTGTTAAAGTTGAACTTGCTTCGACCAAGGCAAAACTTTCGGGTGTGACCGATGAACTTGCACGCTTAGAAGATGAAATTGGCAGACAAAATGTTATTATTCAAGATACTTTATCTAAAATTGCAAAGAATGATGAATTTATTGAAAGTGCCGAAGAAAGCATAAAAGTTCAACTTGCACAAGCACCATCTTCTGCAAAGAAAAACCAATTAGATGAAATGGTTTCTCGTCGAGAAAAAATCCAAGAAGAAAAAACTGGAATCTCAGTTAAGATTAAAGAACTTGATGGTCAAAAATCTTCTCTTATGGAAGAAATTTCTCGCTTGAATGACAGAAAGCTTCGCGAAGAAATGAATCTTCAAAAGGTTGACACCGAACTTGAACAAATGCAAGAGCGTATTTATGAAGAATATTCTCTTACTTATGACGGTTGTTTGGAACTAAGAAGACCAAACTTTGACATTAATGAAGGAATGCCAGAAATAAATCGTTTGAAAAAGGCAATAAATGCTTTAGGTTATGTTAATGTAAACGCTATTGAAGATTGCAAAGCACTACTCGAGCGTTATGAAGATATGTCAACTCAATGTGATGACCTTAAAAAAGCCGAAGACGATTTGAATAAGATTATTAAAGACCTTTCAGGCATTATGGTTGAAAAGTTTAATAACGAACTTGACAGGATTAATGAAAGTTTCAAACTCACTTTCAGAGAGTTATTTGGTGGTGGAACTGCCAAACTTGCTCTTTCTGATGAAGAAAATCCTCTTGACAGTGGTGTTGAAATTTTTGCTCAACCACCAGGAAAGAAAATTCAAAATATGACACTTCTTTCTGGTGGAGAAAAGTCGCTTACTGCCATGGCTGTTATATTTGCTATTCTTCGCATTAAACCTTTGCCATTCTGTTTATTCGACGAAGTTGAAGCGGCACTTGATGATAGCAATGTTGAAATTGTTGACAAATATCTTAAAAAATTGTCTAACGAAACTCAATTTATTCTTATCACTCACAAAAAGCCAACAATGGAATATGCCGAAGCACTTTTTGGTGTTACTATGGAAGAAAAGGGTGTTTCAAAAATTGTTTCTGTTAAGCTTGCCGATGCAATTCGTCATGCACAAGAAGGGTGATATTTTTCTAGATTTATCAACTTTTCTTTTAAAGAAAAGTTGCAAAAGAAACTTAATTTGCGATGTTTGATAAGGTTTTATCTTCAAATCGCAAATGGAATTTACTTTTGTAAGTTTTAAAAGTTATAGAAAGAATATTATTTTATTTTACTTAGCCAAAAACAAAAGTTAACGCCTTTTGTTTTTCTGGTTAAGAAAAAAGAAAAGTGTTTAAAATTCTTTTGCTTCTTTTCTTGCAAGAAAAGAAGATAGATAAGATAAAAAAAAGGAGAAAAAATGGGGATTTTTAAGAAAATAGGGCAAGCACTTGCAAAAACCAGAGAAAATATTGCACGAAAATTCGATGCACTTCTTTCTCATGGCGAACTCGATGACGATTTCTATGATGAACTTACAGATATTCTTGTTTCATGTGATATTGGCGTTCGCACAAGCATGGACATGGTTGATGAACTTCGAGTAAGGGCAAGAAAAGATAAACTTAGAAATGGTCAAGACGTTAAAAATGCATTAAAAGACATTTTAACAGAAGAATTTAATTCTTTGCCAGAAATAAAAATCCAATATCCTGCAATTATAACAATAATCGGCGTCAATGGCGTAGGAAAAACTACAACAATTGGCAAGCTTGCTTCTTTCTTTAAATCTCAAAAAAAAGAAGTAACTTTGGTTGCTGGCGATACCTTTCGTGCGGCAGCGTCTGCTCAACTTAATGAATGGGCTCTTCGCACTAAAACACGAATAATCAAACATGATGAAGGTGCTGATGCTGCTGCGGTGGTTTTTGATGGACTTACAAGTGCCAAAGCTAAAAATACAGATGTTCTTTTAATTGATACAGCAGGCAGACTTCATACTAAAACAAATTTAATGGAAGAACTTAAAAAAATAGATAAAATTATAACAAGAGAATACCCCGAAGCACATAGATATAATTTAATCGTGCTTGATGCAACAACTGGTCAAAATGCTTTAACGCAAATTTCTGCTTTTAATGAGTTTGTTCATATTGATGGCATAGTTCTTACCAAACTTGACGGAACTGCAAAGGGTGGTGTTGTTGTCGCAATAGAAAAAGATTATCATCTTCCTGTTGTTTTTGTGGGAACTGGCGAAGCTCAAGACGACCTTGAATGTTTTGACAGTAAAGAATTTATTAATAATTTATTTTAATTTATTTTATTTATCAACTTTTCAAAGTAAATCATATGTTGCACGACTAAGGAGAAACAAAATAAATAAGGACAAGAGAAATTGTCCTTTTTTGATGTGTCCAAGCAA
Source organism: uncultured Bacillota bacterium (assembly GCA_947088415.1). Lineage (GTDB taxonomy): Bacteria > Bacillota > Clostridia > Christensenellales > UBA1242 > Caccovivens. The sequence goes on from CAMUGK010000052.1 coordinate 5,165, forward strand.
GGACGAGTTTGGCTAAGCATATAAACCTTTATGAATGCAAATTTTGTCGAAGGCAAGTTTGCATAAAGGGGTGAAAATGATATTTGAAAATGTTAGCGCATTTACTAAAAGAATATGTTGCTTTTCTGCATTTGTAGATACAGCACAATGCTTTCCACATCCGTTAAGTAAAGAAGAAGAAAAAGAAGCTCTTATAAAAAACAGTCAAGGTGATAAAAAAGCAAGAGATTCGATTATTACTCACAATCTTAGACTTGTAGCCCATATTGTCAAAAAATTTCAAAACTCTCTTGAAGCAGACGACCTGATTTCTGTTGGAACAATAGGGCTTATAAAAGCAGTAGATTCTTTTAATATAGAAAAAAATATTAAATTCTCCACCTATGCTTCGCGTTGTATAGAAAATGAAATTTTAATGCTTATTCGTGCCAATAAACGACATAAAGATGTTGTATCGTTATCTTCAGTAGTTCCAGGGCTAGATAGTGATGATAATGAACTTGATTTGGAGCATTCCATTCCAGCAGACAATGAAGATATTATCGAAGGTGTTGAGCAAAGATGTGAAGTTGATAAAATAAGAAAAGTTGTTTTACGCAAACTAAAACCTATTGAACAAAGAGTTATTATTGAAAGATATGGTCTAAATGGCGGGGATATTAAAAGTCAGCGAGAAGTTGCAAAACAATTGGATATATCAAGATCATATGTTTCACGAATTGAAACTAAGGCCATAAAAACCATCAAAGAAGAAATTCCCTTCCAATTAGAAGAACAAAGTTAAATGCTTTACAAAAATTGATAAAACTCGACAGAAATAAGATAAAATTCCCTAAATAAAAATTATATATTTAAAATAAATTTAAACTTGTAATAGCAATTATTACAAGTTTTTTGGAGAAAAGTGTGGACAAAAAAAGTAAAAAAGAAGAAAATATAGAGTTATTTAAATTAGTAAAAAAAGGCAATTTAAAAGCTAGAGAAAAAATAATTCAAAATAATTTACCTTTTGTAAATTTTATAATAACAAAAAAATTTAGAAATATAAATTCTCAAGAAAGAGAAGATTTTTTTGAAACAGGAATTTTAGGTCTTATTAAAGCTGTTGATAGTTTTAAACTTGAAATTGGAATTAGTTTTTCCACCTATGCTTCACGTTGTATTGAAAATGAAATATTGTTATTAATGCGTTATAATAAAAAACATGTAGGAGTAATCTCATTGGATGCCCCAATAAAAAATGGATTTAATGGAGAATTTTCTTTATTAGAAAATTTGCCCGATTGTAAACAAAATATTGAAGAAAAAATTGAAGACGAAATTCAATTGAAAAGTGTCAAAAGTTTAATTAAATTTAAACTTCCAAAAAATCAAGCCGAAATTATAGAAAAAAGATATTTAAGTGGAGAACTTAAAAGTCAATTAGAAATTTCAAAAGAAACTGGATTTAGTCAACCTCATATTAGTAGACTTGAAAAAAAGGGTATAAAAAAATTAAAAGAAGAATTGTATTTTGTCGAAAATTAATGCTAATTTAAAAATACTTGAATATATTAAATTAAAGAATAA
>CAMUGK010000053.1 GCA_947088415.1 uncultured Bacillota bacterium
GTTTTTTCACTTTCTTTGTTTTGTTTTGGATAAATAAAAATAAAATATAATGCCAATAAAAACACGCCAATACAAAGACAAGTGTCTGCAATATTAAAAACTGGAAAATTCATAAATTGAAAATTTAAAAAGTCTCGAACATAACCAAACGTAATTCGGTCATAAAGATTGCCAAGGCATCCGCCAATTAAAAGCCCTGAAGCAATGCCTAAAAGTTTTGAATTAGACTTTTTTGTGAAAAATCCCCAAAAGTAAATACCTAGAAAAATAAAAGTTATTATAATAAGCCAAACTTGCATGCCAGCAAACAAATTCCAAGCCGCACCATCGTTATGAACAACTACAAAATTCATAAATCCCGGGATAAAATTACTTTCTTGTCCGAGTTCAAGTTTGCTTTCAATGACATATTTGGTTACAAGGTCAAAAATAAGGGTAAAGACAAGAAAACCAAACATCAAAATATTGCTAAGCGAAAAAAACTTAGCAAGTTTTAAATGTTGCCTTTTAGTTTGATTATTCTTCAACTTCACACCCCTCTGGCAAAAGTAAATAAAGTCGCCCTTCATCTAACACAATAAATTTTGCACCAATCGCCAAAACTACACCATTATAAAAATCTAATATGCGAGCATGCTCATCTTTGTCACAAAGGTCTGTAGAAATTATAACCGCTTTTTTATCTTTTAAAAACTCAGCATATTCTTTTGCTTGCAAAAAGTTTTCTGGATAATAAACAGGAATACCATCAATCTCTTCAACTCTGTCTTGTGACTTACCATTCTTAAGTCTATAAGACGCTTTAGTTTTCTTTTTTACAACTTTATTCTTTTTTTCTTCGCTTTCAAAACCAAGTGCCTTAAAAATATAATCCATAAAACTCATAATTACCTCATTTATAAGGTTATTTTAGCATAAATTTCTTATTTTTGCAAATTTTTGTAGTGATAAAAAATATTTATATAAAAACTAGACCTAAAATTAAGTCTAGTTTTTAATATCATTTATATAAAGTAATATCAAAACCTAAGTTTCGACCTTCTTCAGTTGAATTATTGATATAAAAAGTTCCGTCAAAAACCATTTTTTCAGTAGTATCTTCAATTAAACGCCCAATATAAATAGTTTCACCACCATCAATAAACAAAATATCTCCGATATTATATACCCTACCAGAAACTGCATAATAAGGGAAATCCTCACCATTATAACAAACTTGCAAGTCAACAGTCATATTTTCTTCATCAATCTCTGCCCTAACATCACAAACAGCAGGAGCAGTAATAAAATGACCGTTTCCAATATATCTCATATCGTTATCCATTTTGCCTTGGATTAAAGATGGAACATTTTCAAAACTGAAATTTTCTGTTCGATAATAGGCATAAGTTCCAAGAACTGACGGATTTAAACGTTCAATATATCTCGAATTCCTAAAATCCCAAATATATTTAAACTCATTTTCAGATATTTTAAATGTTATATAAATATCTCCATGACAGCCAGAAATTTCTTTTCCTATAGTATATGGAATACTTTGATATAAATGATAACCATTGATAACTCCATTAGATTTTGTAGTTTCTTGAATAATGTCTAATGTTTTGCAATTATCCGAAACAAATAATACACTATAAGGAATTATCCCTTTTCTTTCTGTGTCAGCAAAATCACATCTAAAAAATCCACCACCTACACCAATTTCATTTACATAGAAAGTTAAAAAATATGCGGTTGTATCAACTTTTTCATATACACTTTCTCTTACATCATAAAACTCTATAAAATCTTCTCCCTGAAAGGTGTCTTTTTTCAATTTTGACACATAATAACCCGAAATGTTAGGATTTTGAGAATTATAAACACTAAAATAAAAATTATTTCCTATTACTGAATATCTCCCAGTAACTTCAATATCTTGTTTTTCTTGAGAATTTGATTTTAAAGTAAAATTTGCTTTATTATCTTCAATGATCAATTGGCCATTTGTAAAATTTGTGTAATAATCTTTATCTAAAACAACCCTTTCTTTCCTTCCAAATAAAAGTGAAGCACAATTATTTGAACAATCATATTTTAATGTATTTTTATCAAGTATTTCAAACTCAAAAGTATCTTGAACTTCTCCATTATCATAAAAGCGTTTTGCTGTAAGAGTATTATTTTCTCTTGTATAAGTCATATCAGAAAATTTAGAAAAACCTCGATTTGAAACTTTAACAAAATCTAATTTATTATTTTCTTTTATTGATAACGCAAGAAAACCAAGATTATTTGAATTAAATCCTTCATAATCAAGTGCATCTTGAATGCTTAAATATGAACCAGTTTTATATTCAAAACTTTGGCAAACAAAATCCCCTAATTCAAGAGTAATATTTTGATTATTTTCTGACTCTTCTGGAGTTTTATCCCCACAGGCAGTAAAAATAACCCCTGCTGTGCATAACATAAGCACCATAACTAAAATATATTTTAATTTTTTCATATCCCTCCCCTAAATTTAATAGCGTTAGCCTATTATAGTGCGGGGGGGGATTTGTCAAGTAAAATTTAAAATTAAATAAAAAATAACCAATAATGCCCAACCACAAGCAATTTTGGTTATTTTTATTATTTAAAACTTTAGTTGTCTTTGCGTAATTACTCAATAATTGAAGAAACAACACCAGAACCAACTGTTCTTCCGCCTTCACGGATAGCGAAACGCATACCTTGTTCAACGGCAACAGGGTTGATAAGAGTGATAGTCATACGAACATTATCACCAGGCATAACCATTTCTACGCCCTTTTCAAGTTCGATAACACCTGTGATATCACAAGTTCTAACGAAGAATTGAGGTCTGTAACCATTGAAGAATGGAGTATGACGACCACCTTCTTCCTTCTTTAATACATAAACTTCTGCATTGAATTTTGTGTGAGGGTGAATTGAGCCTGGTTTGCAAAGAACTTGTCCTCTTTCGATTTCATTTCTTTGAACACCACGAAGAAGAAGTCCAGCGTTATCACCAGCCATAGCAGCGTCAAGTGATTTGTGGAACATTTCAACGCCAGTAACAACTGTTGATTTGTTTGCACCAAGACCAATGATTTCAACTGTTTCGTTAACTTTAACTTGTCCTCTTTCAACTCTACCAGTTGCAACAGTTCCACGACCAGTGATTGTGAAAACGTCTTCAACAGGCATAAGGAAAGGTTTGTCTATTTCACGAGCAGGCTCAGGGATATAAGAGTCAACAGCATCCATAAGTTCGAAAATGCATTTGCAAGCTGGGTCATCAGCGTTTCCAGCTTGAGCAGCTTCAAGTGCCTTCAAAGCAGAGCCCTTAATGATTGGAGTTGTATCTCCTGGGAATTCGTAAGCAGAAAGAAGGTCACGGATTTCCATTTCAACGAGTTCAAGAAGTTCAGGATCATTACATTGATCAACCTTGTTCATGAAAACAACGATGTAAGGAACACCAACTTGTCTTGCAAGAAGAATATGCTCTCTAGTTTGAGGCATAGGACCATCTGTTGCAGCAACAACGAGAATTGCTCCGTCCATTTGTGCAGCACCAGTAATCATGTTTTTAACGTAGTCAGCGTGTCCTGGGCAGTCTACGTGAGCGTAGTGACGATTTGCAGTTTCGTATTCAACGTGAGCAGTATTAATAGTAATACCTCTAGCCTTTTCTTCTGGGGCTTTGTCGATTTCGTCATATCTCATTTTTTGTGCTTGACCTTTGAGTGCTAATGTCATTGTGATAGCAGCGGTCAAAGTTGTTTTACCATGGTCAACGTGGCCAATAGTACCAATGTTAACGTGTGGTTTGCTTCTGTTAAATGCTTCAGCCATAATTTTTAAATCTCCTTTAATTTTTTATTTACGCTAGTATTCTAGCATATTTATTAACTTTTTCAAAATGATTTTGCAAAGTTTTTTAAACTTTTTCCAATATTTTATGGTTTTGTGTCCTTTTTCAACACTAAATCGTCTTTTCTTCCCTTTCTATATAATAAGGACTGGAAGATTTCAAAGTGAAAGGACTTGTCCGATCTTGAAATCTGTAAGGACACTTCTCTCGCAGAAAAATGTCCAGCGGAATTTTTCAAGAGGCGGAAAGGGGTTCCGTGGTGGAAACGGATTTTAGCGGTTAGACGCATTGCGTCGTGTCCGCATCAAAATCATAGTTGCCTCCACGTTTAGTCTTTTTTCGCTCTTGCCGAAATGATATTTTGAGCAATTGAGCGTGGAACTTCCATATATTTTAAAGGTTCCATAACATAATTGCCTCTACCTTGAGTTTGAGAACGAAGGTCAGTTGCATAACCAAACATTTCAGCAAGTGGAACTTCGGCATTAACAATTTGAATGCCTGCAGAACTTTCAGTTCCTGTAAGCATACCACGGCGAGATGTAAGGTTGCCCATAACTGTTCCAAGATATTCATCAGGAACTTCAACTGTAACTTTCATGATAGGCTCGAGAAGAACTGGGTCTGCCTTTTTAGCACCATCTTGGAAAGCCATAGAACCAGCAATCTTGAATGCCATTTCAGAAGAGTCAACTTCGTGGTAAGAACCATCAAGAACAGTAACTCTGAAGTCAACAGTGTCATATCCAGCAACAACACCATTGTGAGAAGCTTCTTGAATACCATTGTTGATTGGTTGAATATATTCTTTTGGAATAGAACCACCAACAGTTTTATCCACAAATTCATAACCAGCACCTGCTTCCAAAGGTTCAATTTCAATCACACAGTGACCATATTGACCTTTACCACCAGATTGACGAATAAATTTGCCTTCTGCTCTAACCTTTTTCTTAAGTGCTTCACGATAACTTACTTGTGGTTCACCAACCTTAGCTTCTACCTTGAATTCACGAAGAAGACGATCAACGATAATTTCAAGGTGAAGTTCACCCATACCAGCAATAAGAGTTTGTCCAGTTTCTTGGTTTGTAGTCACTCTGAAAGAAGGGTCTTCTCTCATAAGTCTGCCAAGACCAATAGACATCTTTTCTTGCATATCTTTAGTTTTAGGCTCAATAGCAAGTTGAATAACAGGCTCTGGGAATTGCATAGATTCAAGTTGAATTGGATGTTTTTCATCACAAAGAGTATGTCCTGTGATAGTATCTTTAAGACCTACAATAGCAGCAATATCCCCTGCCCCAACTTCTGTGATTTCTTGACGATTGTTTGCGTGCATACGAATAAGACGTCCAACACGTTCTTGTTTGCCAGTGTTTGAGTTGTAAACGTAAGAGCCAGCAGTAAGTTTTCCAGAATAAACACGGAAGAATGTAAGTCCACCAACATAAGGGTCATTCATAATTTTGAATGCAAGACCTGCAAGTGGAGCATTTTCGTCAGCAGGACGTTCTTCTGTTTGCTCATTATCTGGGTTTACACCCTTGATTGGTGGAATGTCAAGTGGAGATGGAAGATAATCAACCATTGCATCCAACAACATTTGAACACCTTTATTTTTGTAAGAAGAACCGCAAAGAACAGGCGTGAAAGTTTTTGCGATAGTGCCCTTTCTAAGAGCTTTTTTAAGTTCATCCATTGAAATTTCTTCGCCACCGAAATATTTTTCAAGTAAAGCATCATCAGTTTCAACGATTTGTTCAATCATCTTGTTGTGATATTCTTCTGCTTTTGCCTTAAGTTCGGAAGGAATGTCAGTAATTTCAATTTGAGTTCCCATGTCATCTTTATATATTTCAGCCTTCATTGTAAACAAATCGATAATTCCAGAGAATGTATCGGCCTCACCAATAGGCATTTGGATGGCAAGAGTTGGAGTTTTAAGTCTTCTTTCGATAGATTCAAGGCAACCGAAGAAATCGGCAGCATCTCTATCCATTTTGTTAACATAGATAATTGTTGGAACATGATATTTAGTTGCTTGACGCCAAACTGTTTCAGTTTGAGGTTGAACTTTATCACGAGCAGATAAAACAAGAACTGAACCATCAAGGACTTTCAAAGAACGCTCAACTTCAATAGTAAAGTCAACGTGTCCAGGAGTGTCAATGATGTTAATCTTGTGACCTTTCCATTGGCAAGTTGTGCAAGCAGAAGTAATTGTGATACCTCTTTCTTGCTCTTGAGCCATCCAGACCATTGTGGCGGCGCCATCGTGAACTTCACCGATTTTGTGGCTCTTACCAGTATAGTAAAGGATACGTTCAGTGGTAGTAGTTTTACCAGCATCAATGTGAGCCATGATACCAACATTTCTAGTCATGTGTAAATCATTAGCCATTTTTTTAATTTCCTTTTCTTAAATTTAACCTTTTTAAAGTGAAGTTAAACACTTTTTTAAACTCATCTATATGATTCTACTTGATTTCGCAAAATTTTTGCAGTTTTAGTTTTTAATTTATCGATTCTATTCTCTAATCTGGCTATTCTATTTTGAGCTCTGTCATACTTCATTTGTTGTAATAAACTTAGTTCTCTAGTTTTTGCAAGTACTTTTTCGGCAGACAAATAAGAATAAGACATTTGAGATTTTAAATAAATATCAGACAAAACACTAAATTCGCTTTTTGCTTCACCTAATTTTTCATATAGTCTATCAGTTTTCTTTTCAATTCTATCTATTCTAGACATATTCCCCTCTTTCAACCTTATATATAAGGCTTAAATTTTTATTTATTCCCTTTTATAAAATCGCATATCAAATTT
>CAMUGK010000054.1 GCA_947088415.1 uncultured Bacillota bacterium
GATTTTCGAGTATTTTATTTTCTAACCTTGATACTTGAACTTGCGAAATCCCAAGTTGTGACGCTATTTCACTTTGTGTTTTATCAAAATAATAACGAAGAATAATTATTTTTCTATCTCGCTCATCTAAACGTTTTACAACGTCTTTTAGGGCGAGATTTTCTAACATCGCTTCACCTTCATTAACTTCGCCTTCAACGCGGTCAATTATGGCAAGATTTTCACTATCATCATCAATTGGACTATATAATGACACTGGCATTCTTGCAGAATCCATTGCTAAGATTATCTCTTGCTGGTCAACATTAAAATGTTTTGCAATAGTCTCGATTGATGGTTTTTCTTGATTTTTGGCTGACCATTCATTGACAAATTTATTAATTTGAAGATTTAAAGTTTTAAGTGCCCTTGAAACCTTGATTGCCCCATCATCACGCATAAAACGTTTTATTTCGCCAATTACCATTGGCACACAATAGGTTGAAAACTTGACGTTAAATTCACTATTAAAGTTATTAATAGCTTTTAAAAAGCCAATACAGCCAAGTTGATAAAGGTCATCATATTCAATCCCCTTATCTTTAAATCTTTTTATTATACTTTTTATGAGTGGCGAATTTTCTTCAATAAGTTTGGTCTTTGCATTTTGGTCACCTTGTTGTGCCAATTTAACAAGATGCAAAGTTTCTTCGCTCGTCCCCATCAGCCACCAACCACTTGCTTTTCTTGTTCAATCCTTTTGTATAATGTGACTGTTGTGCCTTTATCTAAATTTTTACATACTTCTATTTTGTCCATAAAACTTTCCATAACAGTAAAGCCCATTCCACTGCGTTCATCGCCTTCCTTAGTCGTGTAAAAAGGCTCTCTTGCTTTATTAATATCTTTAATTCCAATTCCTTGGTCTTTAACTTGAATAATAACGTCGCTATCTTCAATCTCACAACTTAAAGTTATTTCTCCATTCTTTTTATTTGGATAGGCATGAACTATACAATTTGTAACCGCTTCAGAAACCGCAGTTTTAATGTCAGTAAGTTGCGATAGGCTTGGATTTAATTGCAAGCAAAAGGAAGCAACACAATATCTTGCAAAACTTTCATTAACTGATAAAGCTTTAAATTTAACTTCCATATAATTTTTCATAAATTCTCCTTTAAACAATTTTAGGCATGATTTCATAAAGCCCAGTCATCTTAAAAATCTTTTCTGCATGTGATGAAGGATTGCATATATAAATAGGAATGCGTTTATCTTTCATTTTTTTATATCTTCCAATTAAAACACCTATGCCTGTCGAATCCATAAATTCAAGTTCGCTTAAGTCGATAATAATTTGATTGAAATTTCCACCACTAAAAGCCTCATCAAGTTGGATTTTTGTATGCGTTGCACTATGCTCATCCAGTTCCCCACATAATAAAACATAAAGCGTTTCTTTATACACTTTGCTTTTGATTTTCATACCCTCCTCCTTTTCATTTTCAATGATAACACTTCTTGTTTTGCAAAAATTAAACACTCTTGCCGAAAAATGAATAAAAAAAAAGAATAAGTGCGTTTACTTATTCTTTTTTATGTTTTTACTTTTCTTTGAAAGAAAAGTAAACAAAAGAAAACTAAATACTAAAAATAACCGCTTGAAAATTTTTTTCAAGCGGTTATTTAGATTATATTTATTCCTGTTCTTTTTCTGTAAATTTGCCTGTTTTTAAATCCAAACTACCAAACTCGGTTTCAATTATCAATGGTTCGGTTTTCTTAACTATAGGTTCTTTAATTTCAGCAATTTGTTTATCATGTTTTCTGGCTACCTTATTGACAGCCTTATTTATCATTTTTTTATCTACTTCAATTTCATTTTCTGCTTCAAATACTGATTTAAAAATTAAAAAGCTCATATCTCCCCCTACTTATGTAGAATATCATAAAAGTATCATTTTGTAAAGAATAAAAAGAGATATAAAAAACCTTTCGTCGTTTAAACAAACAAGAAAGGTTTTTTATATTAGTTTTCTTTTGCTACTTTTCTTTAAAAGAAAAGTAGATTAAACTTAAACTCTAGCGACTGGCATTAAAAGAATTCCGCCATTTAAGCAAGAAGCAATGATAAGCCAAATTGCAGCGATAAATACAAGTGTGTAAATAATTCTTGCAATAATTGACATTCTAAAACAGCACCATAAAACTAGGTTAAAACCAAATAAGCCCATAAGCCCCCAGTTTAATGCACCGATTAAAACTAAAATCAAAGCAATATAGTTTACAACTATCATAAAAATGCACCTCCTAGGAATAGAATGTGCATTTCCCTAATTTTTATTCAATTAACCTTGCTTACCTTGTGATTGACGAATCATATCTTCAACAACAATATCATGAATCTCTCCAAGTGATGCACAATACTCTAAAACCTCCCAAGGTTTGTTGGTGTGAAAGTGAATTTTAATAAGTTCATCATCACCAACAGCAATCAAACAATCGCCTTCAAAGTGCGAGAAAAAATAATCTTTAATTTTATCTTCATTAAGATTTTTCCCTTCAATCAAAAGTTGAGTATCATATCTAAATTCAATAACTTCTTCGTCGTCCATAATAACCTCTCTTTATATTGATATAATAACATAAAATATCTTATAACACCAAATAAAAAAACAAAAAATCTTGAGTAACATAAGATTTTTTGTTAAAAATGTTCGTCAAAAAGTTCGTCATTTTCTCAAAGTTGTTATATTTATATAACTTCTATATTGATTTTATATTGGTGGGCAGGGCTGGATTCGAACCAGCGAAGACGTAGTCGACGGATTTACAGTCCGTTGCATTTGGCCGCTCTGCAACCTACCCATAAGATTTATCGTTGTTTAAACGATAAACTATAAAATAAAAACCCTTACTAATTACCATATTTAATAAGGGATTAGCCAAACGACTAATGGGATTAAACAATCGTTTGACTTAAATTCTCTTTTTCAAGAGAAAGGAGGTATGTCAATCAACATTTAGAGGGAATAAATGTTGATTTGGAGCTGGTGAAAGGAATCGAACCTTCAACCTGCTGATTACAAGTCAGCTGCTCTACCATTGAGCCACACCAGCATGGTGCCCTAAGGTGGAATCGAACCACCGACACAAGGATTTTCAGTCCTTTGCTCTACCGACTGAGCTATCAGGGCATAGAACGGAAATCTTGCTTTTACGCTCTCGGAATTTATTTCATAAATTCCTACAATCTGGACGCAAGTTTCCGCTCTTTGCGACCAGACGAATCGCACTTCGCCCGCGATTTATCGCAGCTTTACTGCGAAGTTTGCACCAAGAAGTAATTAGGGACTATTTCATGAAAAAACAAACTTAAAGCAAATTTTTTCATAAGTGGCGACGCGAATGGGGCTCGAACCCACGACCTCCAGCGTGACAGGCTGGCGTTCTAACCAACTGAACTACCGCGCCACATATATTATAAAGAGTTATGGTGGGCCCTCAGGGACTCGAACCCCGGACCGACCGGTTATGAGCCGGTTGCTCTAACCAACTGCGCTAAAGGCCCATAAATAACCCTTCTCGCAAACTTGCATGGTCGGGGTGGAGGGTCTCGAACCCCCGACCTCATGGTCCCAAACCACGCGCTCTACCAACTGAGCCACACCCCGTAACACAAGTTTGCTAGGTTATTTTATAATAAATTAGACAATATGTCAAGGATTTTTACATATTTTTTCATAAAATTTTTATTTTTTTATAATCTTTTGAAAATTTTTATGTTATAATCATTTTTGGAGAAGAAAATGATAATTTTAATTACTGGTGCTTCACATACAGGCAAAACCAATCTTGCACAAAAACTATTACATAAAAAGCAATTTCCCTATCTTTCAATAGACCATTTAAAAATGGGGTTGATAAGAAGTGGACAAACCACCCTTTCGCCATGCGATGAAGACGACAAGTTAACACAATATTTATGGCCAATAGTTCGTGAAATCATAAAAACTGCCATTGAAAATAAGCAAAACCTTATTATTGAAGGCTGTTATATTCCTTTCGACTGGAAAAAAGACTTTTGTAAAAGATATTTAAACGAAATTAGATACATATGTTTAATTTTATCACAAAATTATATCAATACAAATTTTGATAATATCAAAAACTTTGCAAATATTATTGAAAACAGAATTGCCAGTGATTGCACAAAAGAAATGTTATTGAAAGACAACTACTATTATCTCGACAACTGCATTAAAAATAAATGTAACTATTATTTAATTGAAAATAATTATAATTCTCAAATAAATCACATATTACGTTCTATTATTTGATTTCTTGATTTATAAATAGAGTTTTCTGGAACATAACCACGAACTGAAGACAATGGATAGACTATTGAATTTTTGCCAATCACTGAACCAGGATTTAAAACACTATTACACCCTATTTCTGCACAGTCGCCAACAAATGCACCACATTTTTTAAGCCCTGTATAAAATTTACTATGTTTTGATTCATAAATAAACACACGAGATTTATCGGATTTTAAATTTGATGTTATCACACCTGCACCTAAGTGTGCTTTATAACCTATTACACTATCGCCAACATAGTTGAAATGTGGAATTTGAGCATCGTCAAAAACTATTGAATTTTTAACTTCAACAGAATTGCCAATGACAGTATTTTTGCCTAAAATTGCCTTCCCACGAATAAATGCTGAATGCCTAATTTCGCAATTTTCATCTATAATGCAAGGGCCATTAATAACAGCTGATTTGGCAATCTTTGCAGATTTATGAACCCAGACTTTAGGATAAATTTCAAAATAGTATTTTTTATCAAGTTCACTTCCTAATTCTTTGATAATTTTTTCTATATTTTCAAGAACTTCCCACGGGTAAGTCAAACTTCGCAAATATCTTTTTGCAATAGTTTTATTAACATCAAATAGTTTATAAATATGAACCATAAAGTTATATATTCATCATATTTAAAGAAAGTTAAAAATAAGTGGCAATGCCACTTATTTTTTTAGTTGATATCTTTGCTTGTTTCTACTAATACTTTTTGGTTATTGTGGATTTAAATTTCCGTTTTGAACACCTCTAATAAACTTGAGATTATCTTTAACTTGTTTTGTTGAGACTGGCGTAAAGTTGTTGAAAAGCACACTTACATTAAAACCATTTTTTATATTACCACCAATTGCTTGCATTTGTCCAAAAAGGTTCATGCAATCTTTTCGGCAGTCTTTTGGTTTATATGCCATATACACTTTTTCGCCAAGGTCATTTCCTTCAAAAAACATTCCGTTTTGATAAACATCAGTAAACCCAAATTCAAGAAGTTTTTTTCTAAAACCTTCAAAGTCACGACCATAAACCCATTTTTCGTGATTTCCACAAATAAGATAAATTTTGCCATTAAGTCTTTTAACATTTTTATATTTGCCAAAATCGCCAAGATGATAAACAATATCTTTTTCGCCAACAACACTATTCCAACGTTTAACAAGGTCGTCATCCATTTCTTCAACTGATTTATATGGAGTAATTTTTGATTTAACTTGTTTTTCATCGCCAAAATAGGTGTTTGAAGTAAAGAAAATTTGTGTTGGAGAGAAACTTGCTTTAATTTTAGAAATTTTAGCAACAAAATCTTGCCAAACCACATTGTTTGGTGCCATATCAAAAACATAGTTAACTCTTCTTGACATTAAAGTTTTCTTTTGTTCCTTTAAAAGATAATTTGCAGGAATTGTTTTTGCATCAAACATATCAGGATGAACAAGATATGCAATTGGAGCAATATCATAAATAGTTTTAACTCCAAGCCCTTCATTTGCAAATTTAACAGACTTTGCCAATTTTAAAAGATATTTGCCAATATCATTATTTGCAACATTATTTGCAAGTTCATGAGTGCTTGTCACAATAAACTTTCCAATATAACTTGGAATAACAGTCAAATTTACCTGACTTTTAATAACCTCTTCAAAAGCGAGTTTATCTTTTCTATAATTGCTATCATCAAACTCTTCATGCAAAAGATGTTTTGTGCCAAGCCAAATTATATGTAAATTTTTAGCTATTGTTGGTGCTTTTTTAAGTGCGATTGCAATATTAGTTAAAACGCCAAGTGCAACTATAGTAATTTTCCCTTTTCTGCCAAGTTCAATAATTTTGTCAACTGCTGGGCTTTTTTCTTCATAACCATTAGACATAAATTCTTCACTGCCTGAAATGACTAAATCATGGTTTTTCTCACCCATAAGACGTAAAATACGATAGGCTTCATTTTTGCTTTCAATCAAACTATCCTTTGGCGAAATATGTTTATACCCCACAACAAAAGGGGCAAGCGTGATTGCTTGAATATCTAAAACGTCTTTATTTGCAAGTGCATAACTTAGAGCAAAAGAATCATCAATTTCATTTGCGGTATCACTGTCTA
>CAMUGK010000055.1 GCA_947088415.1 uncultured Bacillota bacterium
AAAAAGTCAAAAAATTAACCTAAAAGTATAGGTCTTCGTTGAAAATAATATATCACATTTTAGAAAAATCTCCAAACAATTTAATAAGATTTTTGACAAACAGCAAAAAATTTAAACAAAAAAGACTTAACTAAATCAGTTAAGTCTTTTTTATTCTGTTAGATCAAACCAAAGTTTAAAGTTCTCTTCAAACTTGAGCGTGCTTAGTCCTCCATCTGCTTTTGTTGAAATCAACCAAATATTTTTAATATTTTCATGGCCTTTAATAGTGCTACCTTTCATAACCGCAAGGATTGCTGTTTGCCCGTCAAAAGTGTCAACAAATGTTTTTCCGTCAAATTTTGGATCTTTCGCTTCCCCTTCAGTTTCGCCTTTTGCATAACATTTAGAGCCTTCAATCCAAGCATAAGAAACTCCTTGACTCTCTCCAACTCCAACCTGATGATAAGCATTATCAAGCATTGAGAAGTAAAATTCATTGCAATTAAAGATTTCTTTTCCATCGCTATTTAATATTGGATTTCCTTCGGCATCTAATTGTTTTTCATTAAACATATAATAATCGAAAAGATTGTAAAGCACTTTTTCTGTATTATCGCCTTGAGTTGTCATTCCTTTATCAGCATAAGAATTGGTATCAAGTCCAATAGCCCTATAATGAAGTGTCATTGACGCTTTTGCAGAATTTGATTTTAAAGTAAGTGCTGGATTGCCGTCAAGTTTTTCGTTTTTAATTTCGGAATCATAATATCCAAGATAATAAACATCTTTGATATTAGAAGCATTTGCATTATTAATATTGCTTGAACTTTCGGTTTTTTCAGTATGAAGATTTATATAGCTATTATTATTTAATAATTCATCAGTAACTTCACTAGCTTCGCCAGAAGCACGTTTATCCGTGAGAATTGCATCAATCTTTCCAGAATAATAACATCTTTCCATTTGTGAAACGTCGCCTTCGCCGATGAAGCCACCAACATAATAATTGCTGGTTGTTGAATAAGAATAGCAATCGAGTTTAAGGTTTGAAGTTGAATAACTATCATAAATTGAAACTCGTGAGCTGGCTTGAATTTTTCCAACCAAACCGCCAAGTCGTGCTACTGTTGTGTATCCACTAACATTAAGATTTGTTTTAACAGAAATTTCATTCATTTTCAAAACGCTTGTTACTACGCCTGCAACGCCACCAAGATTAAAGCATGCATAAATTTCTTGAGAAGAAACTAAAACTTGAGTTATCTCTGCATTATAATTTTCAATTCTGCCGACAATTCCGCCTACATCGTTAACTCTTTTTGGTTCAATCGCACCTGCACCTGCAACCGAGCCAGCTGTGAAACTTTGTTGCATTTGAATTCTGCTAAGTTTTCCACCTTGCATTACACCAACAATGCCACCAACAGCAGCTGGAATGCTAGGAACAAGATTGAAAGATAAAACATTTCCCGAATCTCTAACTATTGCAAGGTCAATCTCGCCTCTACTTTCTCCGGCAACAAACCCGCCATATTTATATGCACGAATTGTCGTATCAGTGCTTGGAAGAATGTCAATATTGATTGCTTTAACATTTCTGCCAAGACCACCAAAAGCAAGACCAACTCTTGCACCCATAACAGTGCTGATATTGTCAAGTTTAATTGTATTGATTTCGCCTTTGCCTGTGGCATAACCTATAAGCCCACCAGCATAAGAGAAGTTTGAAATTCCAAGGTTGCTTTCTTCAAAAGATTGAGAAGATGAAACCCCGCTTGAAGGTGCATAGTTTGCTTCAGCCGAAAGATTGCTGTAAGCATTAAAAATTTTAAATTCATTTTCAGCAAGTCCAATAAGACCACCGACAAAATTTTCGCCAGCAACATTGACTTGTTCTTCTTCACGCAAAACTTTTGTATTAAAGATATAACCATAATTAAGTCTTCCAGCCAAACCACCTACGACCGGTGTGTTTGTAAAGATTATGTCAGTTGCTGGGTAGATGTTAAGGTTCATAACAACACCTGTATTGACAATATCTCTTCCAATACCACCAAACATTCCCGCACTTTCAAGTTTATCGGCAGTTCCAAGTCTTATGCCACGAATATCCATGCCGTTTCCTTCAAGGTTTCCTGCAAGGAAAATTTGATAAAGTTTTGAAGAGCCTACAAAACCTGAATAACTAATATCGCTTACAATGCGATAATTCTTATAGTTAAAGCCATTTAAAGATTTGCCGTCTTGCATAAGATTTTCTAAATCTTGAGCATTTCTGATAATATATGGGTTATTCATCGAGCCTAATGCCTCATAACTGTCAATATCATACTCATAAACATAATCTTTTTCGCCATTTTCAGTTGTTAAATCTTCCACCAAATTGCGTCTGCTTGAAGCAATCACATTTGCACAGGCAAGTTCAAGACGTCCGCTGTTGAAAGTTTGACTTCCAAAACTTTCAAAGCTTTGATTGTCAGAAACTCTATCTGAATAGAACCATACAGAATCTGCATTAATAACATCTGTGCGAAGAACAGCAAAATTACCAAAATCTTGTTCAAAAGTTTTAGACTCGATAGAGAAGTCTTTTCTATTTAAAGGTTTAACCCCTTCAAAAACACCTTTATTGAGAGAAGAATTTAATAGACCAATTCCGTCTTCGTTATATCCTTCCCCACTTAATATATCTTCTTGCGTATTTCTAAAATAGAAGCAGTTTTCAAAAGTTCCTGTTCCTTCATTTGTTTTTGCTTCCATAACAAAGCCGGCACTTGATGTGGCTTTATCTGGCAAGATTGAAAGAGAAAAACTATTTACAATCTGACCACCATTTTGGAAAACAAAACCAGCAACAGAAGAACTTCCATCAATTTGAATATTTGAATAACAATCAGAAATTAAACCATTGTTTGTATAAACAAAGCCTGCTTGTTGATCGGTTGAATAAAGCGTATTTTCTTTATCCAATGAGAAGACATAACTATTGTTTGCAAGACCTGAAACATAAGAAGTGATAATTTGTGCGTCTTCGTTATTGTTTACAACAAGCCCTGCCATATAATGTGCCGAGCCAGTAACTTCAATAAAGCCACCTTTATAGAAAGAACTTGCAATTTTTTTAGAGTTTGTTCCAACAAGACCTGACGCATTGAATGGAGTGCGAATATTTACTGAAGAACGGCAATTTGTAATAAAGCCACTGTTTGAACCAACCATGCCAACAACATAATTTTGACTTGAAATTCCAATTTGGTTTCGACTTACTGCCGAGAAGACAAACTTTGCGCCATTGACAGAGTCTTGCCCACCAACCATGTTGCAATTGGTGATTACACCACTATTAGAACCCGCAAGAAGAGCGGCTGTAAATGATGAATCAATTGTTGATTCAAAGATGACATCATCAGCAACTTCTATTGTTATATTTTTTAAGATTGTATCGCTTGAAACTTCTTTGAATAAAGCCATTGTGTCGGCTTTGCCAAAATCATACTTTCCAGCAAATATAATTTTATAATCGTTTCCGTCAAGAGAAGAAATTGCTGTTGAAATTGGTGTGAAATTTTCACCTGTAGAACTATCGGCATTTGGAATGATTATGTCTTTGGTAAGAATATAATTGCTTCCACGTTGCATTTTGATAAAGTCTTCATAATTATCAATTGGAATAGGTTTGTCATCACTACTGCTTTGGAAAACATTAAAAGCAAATTCGGTGTAAACACGATTTTCACTATTTGCAACTGCAATATATTTTCCATTTTGAATTTGATAATATCCAGCATAAGAGAACATATAGAATGGCAACTGTCCATTATGTGTTGTTCTTGCCAAGACATTAAGTCCGCTTGCCTTTATATATGGTATTGAATCTGGAATTTCATATCCTTGACCAACAGTATATTTGGTCTCATAATTTGAAGTTGAAATGATATTGTTTGTTGAATCTCCATTTTCATTTATATTTGTATAAAGTGTCCAATTGCCATCATTTGTCATTTCTTTCATAAACTGGTCAACTTTGTTTCTTACAAATACATTGTCATGATTAAATTCCACATAGTCATAAAGGTCAACAGAAAGTTTTTGTCCATTTCCTACCCTAACATTGATTTGACCTTTTTCCATTTCAGAAATTATGTCAGATTTGTCGAAAGTTGAATTGTAATTTAACACATATTCTAAAACTTGAATAGTGGTTGTTGATGTCATATCACGTTCAATTTCGCCATCTTTTTGTTTAGCTCTTGCCAAAATGTCAAATGTTAAATAATCTTCATCTCCATAAGGATAATCACTTTCATTAATATCTTTAACAACAAGATAATAGTCACCATTTTCTTGAACTATTTCTGCAAAAGTTGAATTTGAAAGTGAAAGCGTTACATTATCTTTGCTAAAGCCCCAAATATCATCAAGTGAAAGTTTGTATTTAAGTCCTTTTGCAACTTGATATGTTGCGTGAACGGATGAATTCTCATTTTTTACAGGTTCTTTGCCTTCAATGTCTACATAGGCATGATATTCAAGTCTAAGTGAAAGGTCAATATGTGCTTGTTTAGGTAATTGGTCACCATTAGTAACTGTTACATTAAACCTTGCCTTTCCATTTGCACCTACTCCCGAAGTTCCGATATTGTATTGAATATAAATTACACCGTCATACAATTCTTTGCCTTCTGCATAAGCGTTTTCATTGTAAGCCTTTAAAATGTCTTCCAAACTAAAGGCAACACTTTTGCCAGTGCTACTTCCAGTAATAGGTGTTGAGATAAACTCAAACTTTCCATTATTTGGATATGCAACAAGTGAGAAGTTTGCTTGACCATTCCCCTCAAAAGAATTAAGTTCATCATTCTCAATAATTAAATAGTCAAAATCGCAATCTTGTGGAGTTAATGTTATTGCAAGAAGACCTGTTCTTCCAGGAACTCCAACCTTTGAAGTTGATGAGAAATCATTTGCAGTGGCAATATCGCTATAATTGTCTATTGTTACATTTTGAAGTGAAGTTCTTTCAAAATTGATTGTAACAGACTTTTCTTTTTCAAGGTCTGTGCTTGCATAAAGAGTTAAAGTAAATTTTCCATAAATGTCTTGTTCATAACGATTTGCATAGAGTTTAGATTTATTATTAAACTTTATCGTCATTGGGAAAATATATTCTTTCAAATCCCTGCTTAAAGTGCTACCTTCGCTCATATTGCCAAAATCTATAAAGAAAACTTGATCTTGATTTTCTTTTGTCGGCTTGATTGTAGGATGAGTTGAATAAAGGATTATTCCATTTCGCTCAAGAACATATAATGGTTTATCTTCTTTTCTTGTCGAAGTGACAATAACATTTTCTTGAGCAGTATTGCTTGTGAAAAGTGAGAAAGTGTTATAATTTTCTGTCTTAATGCTTTTTGCACCCTTTAAATATCTTAAAGTGATATTTTCTAATGGTTTGTTAACTTGACAAGTATAGACAAGGTTTGGATTTTCTGGAAGTGTAAGTTTAATTATAGGTGACAATTCAACTGTATAACTAAAACTTTGTTCGTCTTCAGGTTTGTCATCTTCGCTATAATAAGGTTTTGTCAAATTGTTATGAGAAAGTGTTAAAGTTTGACCTATGATTGAAACATTAAGTTCAGGACTTGCAACACTTTCTTGATTTGAATAAACCAAGGTTTTTTCTCCATTTATATCTCTATAAATGTTTATATTTGAAGAAATAACTTCATTTGAATTAATGCGAATGTTGGTTTTTCCGTCATTCAAAATTCCTTCCGAAAGAGAAAGTTTTGTAATCTCTTCCCCTGCATCAATCTCCCAAGATTGATCGCTATAAGGAATGATATACAAACTTAATGTGCTGTCGCCATTGATTTGAATAGTCGAATTTGAAGTATCTAAAGGTTTGTTTTCTTTTGAACTTGTTGAATAAACAATTGACTGATTTTTGTCAATATTGAAATAATCAACAATATAGATGTAGATTTCTTGAGAATTATTGACATCTAATATGCTTGAAAGTCTAATTTTTGCTAAACCTTTTTGGTAAACAGTAATTCTTCCACTTTGGTCAATCGACAAAATATCTGTTGAAAGTGAAGTTAAAACCAAACCAGAATTAATCACAATTGGATAAAGGCTGCTGTTTGTTGTGATTGAATTGAAATATTCATCAAGCAACAATTGACTTTCAGATATATCAAAATTGTCGTCCTCTTGATAAACAAATCCATTGCTCTTAAAATAGAACATATAGAATAGATTTGTTGCATTTATCAAATTGCCTTTTTCGTCTTTCACACCATAAGTGAATGGTGCAAAGCCTTTATTTGCCGAAACATTTAAACTTTGTTCT
>CAMUGK010000056.1 GCA_947088415.1 uncultured Bacillota bacterium
TGTTGAATTTTCATTTCCGATTATTGCGTCATAATAAAGCATTTCTTGGTCACGAGTTGACTCTCTATCTGTGCGATATGCTGTGAAATAACTGGTTGATGTTTGTTGTGAATCTGGTTGTTTGATATTGTTATTTAAAATTATATTTAAATAACCTGTTACTCCTAAAAGTAAAACCATTGCTGCTAAAATAATGATTTTTGTTCTTTTTTTCATAATACTCTCCTTTTACTTTCCTGCCAAAATTGTTATCTTGGCATTATCGACTTCGATTACTGTTTGAATTAAAGTTAGAATATCCATTTTAACTTTAACATCTTCAACTCCTTTGGCAACAACAACGATGCCTTTTATCTTTGGATAATATTCTTTTGTTATAACTGGTTTGCCGTCAATAAGCACTAGGCTTGTTGTTGTAATAGTTCCAGACGACGTTTGCTTGATTTCTTCTTTAGTTGCATAATCATATTCAAACCCAGTTTCCAAAGTTATTATAACTTTAGTTTCACTTGCGCCTTTAACACTGGACAAGACACTATCTAATTTATTCTCGAGATAGACAACATATTCGGCAGAAGTTGAAAAAGTTTCTTGCGAAATTTGACTATTATCATCGGTTGACGTTTGTTTTCCTTTGCCGCCAAATGAGGAAAGATAAATTGCTATAATAATTAAAGCTGCAATTATTGCAATATAAATTTCAATATGTTTAATTTTTTTAAGCTTGTCCCAAAAGATTTTTAAAAAATTTTCTGTCTTATTCATTAAACACCACCCTTTCATTATTTATTTTTGAAATTCTTGTAACTATTGACAGCATGTCTTTTTTTACCTCTGATATATCTTTATGCAGTGCATTTTCAGATATGCTAAGAAACGATAAATCGACATAAATCGCTTTAATTTCTATTTTTGATGCAAAAATATCACTATCTATTCGGGCGGAAACGTTTAAGTAACCACAAGCTTCTATATCTTTATTAATTTGTTTCTGCATTTCAGCGACTTTATCTAAGTTGATTTGATAAAGATATTCGTCTTGAATTTCTATTTGCTCTTCACCAAACAAGGATGAAAAATCAAAATCCTTTTTAAGCAGTTTTGGAAGCGGTGAAATAATGACTAAGATTATAATAAAGGAAAATATGCCTTTAACATATTTATTCATTTGTCCCAGTGGCAAAACTAGTTCTACCAAAACTGACAGACATATAACCCCTGCAATCGACATTATCCATGCAGACATTGATGAAAGCATATTCCCTCCTTTTATTTTTTTCTCTTCTTTTCTCTAGAGAAAAGAAAATAAATATAATTTTTAAAAAATATTTGCAGAGCACATGATTAGACCGAGCATGATAAGATAAATAAATGCCACGCTTATAATTAAAGAAATGAGTAAAACCATGCTTTTAGCTATACTAGAAATAAAGTTTGCAACACGAGAATTGCCAAGTGGCTCAATAATTGCCGCCATAAGTTTAAGACTTAACATAAAAATTATAAGTTTGATTAATGGCGAAATAATTGTGGCAAGAAGCAAAAACAAACCACCTGCTCCTATAGCATTTTTAATAAGAGATGAACTTGCAATAATAATTGAAAGTCCATCACTGAGATAAGAACCAACTATTGGAATATAAGAACGAATGGCATATTTGGCAGTTTTGATTGAAATGCCGTCAACAGACCCTGCAGTTATACCCTGAATAGAAACGAATGCCGAGAAGATTGTAAAAATAAGACCTGTTAACCATTTAAACGAAGAGTTGAAGAATGATGTGAATTTATCTAGTTTAACAGTATTTGAAAGATTGGAAATAACCGAAAAGACTATAGAAAAGATAAACAATGGCAGTAAGATAAATGAAAAGAAATTTAATATTGAACCAGTAAGCAGAGCCATTGCTGGCTGATAGACAGAAACAGAAACACTTCCACCCAATGCAGTGAGCAAGGTTAATAGAATTGGGAATATTGCATCCATTTGTGCCTTGATTGAAGTTATAACCCCGCCCGTCATTGAAACCATTTTGACTGTTACACCTAAAATTATGACAACAATAATTCCATAAGTGACAAAGTGAATAACATCTTGAATAGATTTTGAATTGCTTGTTGGTCTAAGACCTTGAAGCATTCCACCAGAAATGGCTATAGCAACAACTGTTGCCATAACTGGTAATAAGGCAATTAAATCATTAAAGAATAGCGAAACAAGTGCTTCCCATAAACTTTGTTTGCCTTCTGAAAACTCGCCAGTCACTAAAGATATAATTTTGTCATAAAAGGAAGTTGATGCAAAAATTTGCAGACTGTCACTATCTAAAGATTTGATTATTTCTTCAAGGTTTTCAAGATTTAATGAACCAAGTTGTTCAAACACCTTTTCTTCAAGAATTTTTAAAGCCTCTTCACGTTCATCTTGGGTTAATTCATCAGCCATAACACTTTGATTTGCATAGGTGGCGGAAATGACAGGAACAAAAATAAATAATAATGCACAAATAACTAATAAAATTTTAGACCATTTTTTTGATTTATGTTTCTCTCTTTGTGAAATAAAATTCCTTGATTTTTCTCCCATAAAATAAGGAAATTTAAAAGGTTTGGTCATTTTGGTAGAAGCTGAGAAATGATTTTTAAAATATTGGTTATGATTGGGAGTGCCATAACCATTATTACAATTTTGCCACCAAGCAGAATTTTATCTGCAAGCGAACCATTGCCACTATCACTGCAAATGCCAGCCGAAAATTCAATTAAATAACCTATTCCGATTATTTTTAAAACCAACGTGTAAAGCGAAGATGAAATGCCTGTTGAGTCAATTATAAGTTTGAATGAATCAAAGATATTTGTAAGATAGCCTAAAAGCATGATTAAAATAATGACACCACCACTTAGTGCTATCATAATTGCAAAATCATTTCTAATAGGTTTGACAATAAGTGTTGCAATGGATGTTATAACGCCAATAGCAACAATTTTTATAATTAAATCCATTTTTCTCCAATTTTAATTTAAAATCAATATAATGTGGCTAGTATGCATTGCATAACACTAAATTTAGAAATTGAACATAGTTTTTATTGTTGTAAAAAGGTCGCCAACAAGGTTTAAAACCATTAAAAGAACAATTATAAGACCTGCAAGTGTGGCAAGAGAAGAAATTTCTTCTTTGCCTGTTTGTTTTAAAATTTGACCGACAATGGCTGTAAGAATGCCTATTGCGGCAATTTTGAAAATTATTTCAACACCCATTTCTCCCCCTTACCAAAGCACCACCGCCGACATTAAACCAATCACAATTCCCATTTTTAAAGATAAACTACCATATTTTTTGTTTTCTTCATTGGCTTTGGTTGAAAAATCGAGAAAACGTGCTTCAAAATTTTTAATTTCTTTGGATTGACTTTCAACATCACTTCTGCCAAGCATTTTGAAAAACATTAAAACAACTTCTTTTTCTTGGTCTTTTAAAATATTGATATTTTTGAATAGTTTGTTGTTGTCAAGTTCGCCACCTTCTTCAAGATAAGAGATAAAATTGTTTGGAAGATTTAAAAGGTCTTTTTTTATGTTATCATCAAGGTCTTTAAACAGTTTTTGAAGTCTTTCTCTTGAAAAATTAATTCCGATATCCAATTTTTGTGATAAAAGAATAAGTGCTTTAAAAAAATTTGCTCTTTTTTTATATTTAATTGAAAATACATAACCTAAAACTACACATAAACCAAAAACTAATGCTATTAAAACCCACTTCATATTAACTCCTTGTCATCTTGACAAAACTCTTGAAAAATTTTCGTTATATACCCCTTCAATTGTTCCAGGGCCTTCTCTTGAAGATAAAACAATAAAGCGTTTAAAGATTTTAAGAGAAATAAGTTCTTTAAAGCCATCTTTTTTAACAAAATTCTCTATAGTATCACAATGTGCTGAAGCTAAGACCCCTACTCCACAATTTGATGCATAAATCACTGCATCAACATCTTCTTTAGTTCCAAGTTCATCAGTAACAATAAGATTTGGGCTTAACGAACGTATTCCATTTTCAAAGCCTATTTTTTTTCTTGCAAAAGAAATTTTATCTACAAAGTTGCCTAGACTTAAATTCCCAAGGTCAAGTTCGCCACGCTCGTCCAAAACCAAAACATTATAGGCATAATTTTTATTTGAAAGTTGATAGACAAAATCACGTAGGAATGTGGTTTTACCAGCCGATGGCGGACTTAAAACTAAAGTATTTAAAACATTATCATTTTCAACAAGATAATGAAAAACTGGAAGTGAACAATTTTTAATTTCATGTGGAAATCTAAGATTGATTGAATTGAAATTTGTCATTGTTTTTGGCACACCATTTTCTTCAACATAATCCCCGCCAATGCCAAGTCTAATTCCACCCTTTGTGACAATAAAACCTTTTTTTATCTGTTCATTAACCGAATAGATTGAACATTCACTTGCACGAAAGATAATATCTTCAATCATAATTTTAGATGAAAAAATAGCCTCATTAAGTGATGAAGTTAATCCGTTATTACCAAGAAAAAATCTCTGTCCATTTAAAATGACAACAATCGGTTTGTTTTCTCTAAACCGTAGTTCATTTAACGCCTTAAAAGATATTTTCTCTGCCAAGATTTTGTAAATATTGTCAGGTAGAATTTTTTCAAGCATTAATACACCTCTTGGCATAATGTATGAAATGAAATTTAAGCAAATAACAATAGGACAAATTAACCTAAAATTCGCAAATAAAAAAAGTGGCGTTTGCCACTTTTTAGGGTGAATTGATTATCTCTCTAACTTTTAATTATACCCAATAGACATTCGTGCAACATTTGGTTAAATTGAACGAATAACACTTTACTTTTCAATTCTGTAATTAAGACAATCCCGCAGGATTTGCCTGCCTATTTTACTCTTTCAAGATATGAGCCGTCACGTGTGTCAATGCGGATTATGTCGCCGATATTGACAAAAAGTGGAACGCCAAGAACATAACCTGTTTCAACTTTTGCTGGTTTGTTTGTAGATTTTGATGTATCCCCTTGAATTCCTGGTTCACAATCAATAACTTCAAGTTCTACAAATGTTGGTGGATAAACTGAGAATGGATTGCCTTTGTAGAAATACATTGTTGCATTTGTATTTTCTTTAACAAAGTTAAGAGCATCTTCAACACTATCTCTATTAAGTGGAATTTGGTCATAAGTTTCTGCATCCATGAAATAATAAATGTCACCATCGTTGTAAAGATAAGTCATATCTTTCTTTTCAATAACTGCAACTTGGAATTTATCTGATGGATTGAAAGTTTGTTCTTTAACTTGACCTGTCATAACATTCTTAAGTTTTGCTCTAACAAATGGAGAGCCTTTTCCTGGTTTAACATGCAAGAATTCAACAACAGAATAAACTGCACCTTCCATTTCAAATGTCACACCTTTTCTAAAATCGCCTGCTGTAATCATAAATATTTCTCCTTAAATTTTTTTCTTATATATTTTAACATATTACGTTATTATTGTCTAGTATTTTTTTATATTTCACAAAACTTTCTTAAATAATTTCATTGCTGATAGAAGGATTATTAAAATTCACTCTCCTTATCACTTTTAGATTGAGATATTTTTTTACCATGCTTATTTAAAGCAAGTTTTCCAATACATAGAATTTCGTTTAAACTTTTAACATATCCTAAATTTATTTCTTCAATATTTTCTTTTGTTTCAAATATTTGTTTATCTATAAAAGTGTTGAATTGTTTTGGTTTATCAAGTTTAAATTCTAATCTATCTTCTATTAATGAAGATATTTCTTGGTCATTTACAATTTGCCAATAAAGGTTTGAACATTCTTTTCTAGATAAATATGGTTTTAACCAATTTTTCTTTTTCATTATTGGATTTTTGATAATTTCAAACATACTTGATACGAATGTGGAAAGAGCAACAAAATTTCCATTTTTTGCCATTTCTTTACATAGTCCAAAAAGTTCTGATTTATTAATAAAATTTTCTTTATCTTCATTTTTAATATGTTTTATGTAATACATAAGCATTTCAAGTTCTTGTTCACCCACGCTTTTATCTTTTGAAAAATAATTTATAGTAAAATTT
>CAMUGK010000057.1 GCA_947088415.1 uncultured Bacillota bacterium
TGAGTAAGTTTGCCAACTGCAAGCTTGCCAACATAGTCATTATGTTCGGCAGAAGAAATAAGCATTTGAGTTGATTTAGTCTCATCGCCTTCAGGTGCTGGTATGTGCGAAATGATTGCCTCAAACAAAGGTGTCATATCACTGCCAACCTTGTTAATATCTGTTGAAGCAATACCTTGTCTTGCAGAAGCAAAAACGAATGGAGAATTTAATTGTTCTTCATCTGCATCTAGTTCAAGGAATAACTCTAAAACTTCGTCAACAACTTCGTGAAGTCTTGCATCAGGTTTATCAATTTTGTTTACAACGACAACAACTTTAAGTTTAAGTGCTAAAGCCCTTTCAAGCACAAAACGAGTTTGTGGCATTGGGCCTTCATAAGCGTCAACCACAAGCAAAACACCGTCAACCATTTTTAAAACACGTTCAACTTCGCCACCAAAGTCGGCGTGACCAGGGGTATCAATAACATTAATTTTTACGTCGCCATAAAGACAAGAGCAATTTTTAGATAAAATAGTAATTCCTCTTTCTTTTTCAATAGCATTAGAGTCCATAACTCTGTCTTCAACCACTTGGTTTTCTCTAAATACACTGCCTTGTTTAAGAAGTGCGTCAACCAAACTTGTTTTGCCATGGTCAACGTGAGCAATAATAGCAATGTTTCTAATCTTTTCGTTTTTCATTTTTCTAGTTTCCTTTTCTTAACACTTTATTTTACCACAAAAGAAGTTATAATTCAAGGAAGATAGAGAAAAAATATAAAAAATTTTGAAAATCACCAGTCTAGCACAGTGAAAAAGTATTTTGTTTGTGTTATTCTCTTTATAAAGGAGAATAAAATATGAACAAGAAACAAATTTTCGCTTTAAGAATACAAGAAACAATGGAAAGAAAAAAGATTTCCATAGAAATGTTAAGTCAAAGTTCTGGATTGTCACAAAACAGATTAAAAAACATATTAAAAGTTAAAGCCAAACGTATTCCTATTAGCACTATTTTTGTAATTAGCGAAGCGTTAGACGTTTCGACCGATTATCTTTTAGATTTTACTGGACCTAAAAAGTGTGATATGGCTTAAGATCTTTTCCCTTTAGATTTCTCCGCGTCGTTCACGATGTTCACTTTGGTCGAAATGACGGCGACCAAATGTCGCTCGACTAGGCTTCGCAAAACGCATTTATGTCATCCTGAGCGTAGTCGAAGGATCTAAAGACAATAAAAAGCAGCCACGGGCTGTCTTATTATAAGGGCGTAAAATTCTTCACTAACATTAAGAATGTCATATATTTGTCATGTTGAGTGAAACGAAACATCTTTTGAAGCAAAAAGATTCTTCGGCAATGCCTCAGAATGACATGGATATTTTATAACATCAATAATCGCCAAGCGTGAGGCCTATCGTGCAACATTTGGTTGCAAAAAACAGCCGAATGGCTGTTAAAATTCTATGGCTTCAAGCAAAGCTTCTTCTGCTTGATTTATTACAGTGTTAGGTTTTTTGTTGTCTTTATTTATTGATGGCATACTTTCGGCATTTGCACAATTGCCGTCATGACATTTGCAGTTCTCACAATCTTCTTCATTAAAAACTTCTTTAATTTTTAAGTCTTGTTCAAGAGTAGATGCTTGAATTTCTTCTCTTAAAGCAAACTTATTTTCAGAAACAGGAAGTTCGATCATATATTCATAAAGTGTGTCTAAATTTCTAGGAAGGTCTATATAAAAACATCTACCTTCATATTTCCCGCTGTTTCCACGCACAACATTAAAGCCATACATATCTTTTGTGAGATTTATAAGAAGTTCATCAAAAGGAAGTCCGTTAATTTCCATTGTTTCGTCAAATTGAAATCTAAGCCAAATTCCTTTTTCTATTGCTTTCATGGTTTCATCATGCAAGCTTACTCCATAGGCAGGCATAACACGACAATCTTTAAGCAGTGCGACAAAAAGGTCGTCAAACTTTTGTGTGTCTTTCTCTGTCATCTCAATTTGATTTCCATTGTTATATGCACTAAACAAAATATTCTCCTTAAGTTTATTTACATCCGAGCATTCTTGGCCTGCAAACATTGTGATTATTGTCAAAAATGCAAACATCAATTTAATCATTTCTCACTCCTTATAGGTTATTGTGAGAAATTTAATATATTTTTATACTTTTATTTTTTTCTATTTTTTCTCAAAGCATCATCCATAAAATGTTCATCTACCACTTGTCCTAATAAATTAACAATAAACTTATGGTAGGTCCTTTTATAATAACTTTTACATTTTGGATTCATACAAATCAATCTTCCTCGTCTTACCAAAAAGACAGATTCATAAACACTGTCCCACGCAGCCTTACTTACCATTCCTTCTGGAACAGATTCTTCTGGAACAAGTGGCCTGCCACAATCTGGGCATTTCTTGCCTCTAGACAACATTTGTGCAAAAATATCCATGTTTTTTCTCCATTGTTAAATTTATTATATCACAAGACATAGATTTTATCAAACAAAAAAGGAAGAATTATTATTCTTCCACTTTTGGTTTTCTTTCGTTTACAGTCTTCCCTAAAAGTTGATAATTTCCGCCACCCTTTCTAACACGATACATATATAAGTTGTCATCAGTTGGCTTTTCTTCGCCTTCTTTAAGTTCAAGTTCAACATCTTCAAGTTTTGCATAGAAATAGATATAATTTTTGTCTGCCCCAAATTTGCCCGTTTGCAATGATGTCATTGTAACCATTGTTTCTGATTGTGGTTTTGTTTCATCACTTCCAGAAAGTGGTTTGCAAGAAATTCGAGCAATTGTGTTTGTGTTTGAATTTATCTCAGAATTAGAGCTTGAATAATAAACATATTCGCCATCAACAAATAAGATATCTGAATACTGGCTCTTTTTAAGAATTAATTTTTCAGCAATATCTTGATTAGCACGTTTATACATTATGTTTTCACTTGCACCTTTGTATAAATAGCCTTTAAAAGCATCATCTTTGCTTATAAGACGAATATCTGAAGCTGAACCAACAACAAAAGTTTTTTCGCCATTATCAAATTTTTCGTCCTTTTGAATATTTTCAATATTGCGATAAAAAGTTTGATTTGCATCATCGCTGTCTGTATAGAAAATCACATCTTCAACTTTATCAATAAGATTGAAAGTTCTTTCATTATTATTATAAGCAACTTTATTTTCGCCAGAATAATCAACCCCATATATCATAGTTTGAGAAGTTGACGCTTTAGTTTCAACTGTTGTATATAAAACTTTATCTAAATTTCCATCTTCGTTTACATCAGCAAACACAGCTGTAACCGCCTTTTCAGCAATTAATTTTGCCTTGCCTGCTTTGTTTGAAAGGTCAACTGAATATACTCTGCCAGAAAGCTGGTTTTCTTCTGAATAAGCACCTGTCCAGCAAAGCCAATAGTAACCATTATCTAAATCTCCAACAGGAGCAAACTTTGCATCACTTCCAAAATGGTCAGAAGTATAAATTTCAGTAAGTCCGTCGCCATTTAACGCACAACGCCAAAGGGTTATAAGTGAATAGTCGTTTTCAATAGGCTTTGTCTTTTTGTGTGTGTTCATAGAAGTAAAATAAATATAATCTCCTAAAACAAACATACTTTCATTTTGATAGCCTACAACTTTTTCACAAACTTTTTCAACCAAGTTTGGACTGAAATCCTTACCATTGTCAGCTTTCAAGTCTTGCGTTTTAACTCTTGCAAGATAGGAAATTTGACTGTTGCCTTTATAGTCAAAATTTTTTGCGTCAGAATATGGTGTGTAAGCGTTTGCAAAATAAGTGTAATCGCCAACGGTTACCGCACTGCCACCATAATACAAAATTTCTTTACTTTCATTTTTAATATTGCTTACTGTTGCACAGCCTGTCAAAATTAAAGCAAAGCCAAATATTAAAGTAAAAATTTTAAAAAGTCGTTTTTTCATGTTATCTCCCGTCACTAACTAGTTTTTGTTCTACATATTTTACAACAATAATCTATGGTTTGTCAATCTTTATCTTTAATAATTGACAATTTTAATTTTATTTAATCTTAATCTTGTTTACTTTCATCATCATAAATTAAAATCAATTTGTTTTCAGTCATATCACAAGAGGTTAAATAATATTTTATATCATTTTTAATATAACTCAACGTTGCACGTTTGTAACCATGCAAATGCCCAAAGACAACGTCATCAACTTTATACTTTTCAAGCAAGTGTGAATATTCGCTATCTTCTCGTTTAAAATTTACTGGTGGATAATGAATCATGCAGATAGTTCTATCCTCTTCTGAAGATTTTAACTTTTCTCCCGCCTGCAAAGTAAGTTCAAGTCTGATAGCTTCACGTTTAAATATCTTTAAATTTTCTGGAGTGATTTCACTGTCGCGTTCTGGCACCTGCCAACCACGCGTCCCACAGATTATCACATTGCCAAACTTGATTGCATCATTTTGAACTGCATAAATACCGTTTGGCAAAAAATCTCGCACCGCCGAAATTGACTTCCACCAATAATCATGATTACCACGAACTATAACTTTCTTCCCTGGGAGATGCGAAAGCAGTTCAAAATCTTTTTTGGTGTCTTGCAAATTCATTGCCCATGAAAAATCGCCAGCAAGCAAAACTATATCTTCTTCGCCCACCTTTGCTTTCCAATCATCAAAAACTTTGTCAATATACCCTTCCCATACAGGTCCAAAAATATCCATAGGTTTTGGATTGTTTAAAGAAAGGTGTAAATCGCTTATAGCAAAAACCTTCATTTATCCTTGCCTTAAAACTTCTTGAACAACTCGCATGTCACATTGCCCGTTATAGTTTGCCTTAAAATATTTCATAACAAAAGGAATGCTTTTATCTTCAATCCCAGCAATAATCTTTGCTATTTCTTCTTTTGAAAGCATTTTAGGAAGATAACTTTCAACAATAGCAATTTGTTTAGTCAAGGCTTCAACTTGTGCAAGGTTGCCAACTTTTGCATAATTTTCTTTTTCTTCGTTAAGTTCTTTTAACGCCTTTTGCAAAATGTTTGCAGCGTCGCCGTCATTAAGCTCTTCACCTTTTTCTCTTTTTTTGATAACTTCAAGCATAAACTTATTGATAAGAACGCTGTAAATACTTCTTGCAACAACATCTTTATCTTTCATAGCTTGCACATTGGCTTTTTTAATTTCATCGTATATCATATTAAACTCCTTATTTAGTGTTTATTTTAATATATTAATTTAAATTTGTAAATCAATATTAACAAAAATTTTAAACTTGTTAAATTTGACTATTGACATTGAAAGGTTTGGGTTTTATAATAACAATAGGAGAACTTATGAGAAAACTATATGATTTAAAAGATTTAAAGATTGTTATACTTGCAAAAATGACTGAAGTTATAAAACCAACATCTTCTCAACTTGGTCATTATAAATCAAAAACAATTAAAGGTGCATATTTTGCAAAACAAACCGAACAAGCCCCTTGTTCAACCATATATGAAGTTATAACAAAAAAGCAAAGTTTTTATGACAACCCAGAAAGAGATGCTAATAAAGGTGCTAAATATATTTTAAAAAAATATGACGCGTACAATGTCTTTGCAAAACCTATTCAAGAAAAAGGCAAATCAAAACTTAACATAACTCAACTCAGAGCTTTAGAAAAGGTTTTCAGAAAAAAGGGTTATGTAAAATTTGATAAAATTAGCCTAGTTCAAGAAAACAAAGATTAATTGTGAAATTTTGCAAAAACCATTGACAAAGCATAAAGAAATCACTATACTAAAAAAGTGATTTAAATAAGGCAGCTTAGCTCAGCTGGCTAGAGCGCACGATTCATACTCGTGAGGTCACTGGTTCGATCCCAGTAGCTGCTACCAAAAAAAGCATATCTAATTGATATGCTTTTTTGTTTATTTTTTC
>CAMUGK010000058.1 GCA_947088415.1 uncultured Bacillota bacterium
CTGTGTTATAATTATTGATTAGAGTTGCAGAAGAACTATACCCAACTACTCCACCCAAATAACTACTCCCACTTACACTTCCCGTGTTATAGCAATTGGTTATTGCTGAAGAAGAATCAGCAGCATACCCCACTATTCCACCAACAGTGTTACCACTACCACTACCACTTACTCTTCCTGAGTTAGAGCAATTTGTTATTGTTGAAGAAGTACCAGTATACCCAACTACTCCACCAACAAAACTATGTCCTTTAATAAATGAATTAACAACACCAATATTAGAAATTAAAGCTTTTTGTGTTGATGATTCTCCTTTAACATAACCAAACAAGCCTTGATGTGAATAGCTATCCGTTGTCCCCGCATGTGTATAAATTCCCGAAACTGTGTGACCTCCACCATCATAATTGCCTGAAAAATATCTTCCTTTTTGTGTACTACCTTGGTATAAAAGCCCAATTGGTTGCCACCAATATTCTGAAAGATCTATATCTGCAGTTTGTTTGAAATATTTATCTTTATATATATGTAGGTTTGTAGCTGTGGAAGAACCATAGCCAATATAGACCATATATGAAAGTCCTGCTAATTCTCTAGCTGTAGAGATTATGTATGGATTATTTTTTGTCCCACTACCTTTCCATGAAGTATCATAACGGCTTGAACTTTCAATCCAACCTAAATCATTTGTTGGCTGTGTTGCTGTTGCTCCATTTGAAGTTTCATCTTGTTGTTTAGGAGAAAAGTCTACACAACCAAAAGTTATGCCTAAAGCAAGTGTTAACACCGAGACAATACTTGTTAATGTTATAAAAAGTTTGTTTTTAAATATCTTTTTCATACTTTCTCCTTCTTTAGTTTGCTCAATACTTGGTTTTTTACTCTTTTATTATACTCATTTTTTGAGTAAATACCAAACGCTTTTATATATGTTTTGAGATTTCTCCACTTTGCCCTATGGGCTCCAGTCATAATGACAACATCGTTTTTAGATCCTTCGACTACGCATTTGCTTCGCTCAGGATGAAACGAGCGCGTTTTTGCGAAGCCTTGTCGGGCGACATTTGGTCGCTTACTTTTCTATTTTACCAAATCCCCCCCCCCGCGTCAACTAAAATTGAGTCAAAAATCAAAATTTTTTCGCGTTTCCGCCGAAGTGGGATTTGTTTATCTTAAAAAGCGAGGGGCCGTCAAGCAAAATGAGTCTATCTACTGTTTTTTATTGACGCGTGTTGTTAAGTGTATTGGGGAATAAATAATTCGCGGACGTGGGGCTTCACTAAACAACATATTATGAAGGTTTCTCCATGTCGTTCACTTTGGTCGAAATGACGACAGACAATGCCTGTTATTAAGGTCGCTAGTCTCTTCGACTTCGCTCGGTATGACATCGGGTGTCTACTCTCAAGACTCACTTAATTCTGCTCACCAGAATGACAGCCAATGACTGTTTGATCAAAAACATTCGCACAATATACAAATTTTCAAATAATTTTAATTTTCTAATTAATTGACTAAAATTATAAAAAATCATATAATATAGTTGAATTTAGGAGTTTTAATGAAAAGAGAAATAGTTGATGGTTGCGAAGCGGTTGCACGCATTGCATATAAGTTTAGTGAAGTTATTCCAATTTATCCAATAACCCCTTCTTCGCCAATGGCTGAATATTGCACCAAGGTCAATGCACATGGCGAAAAAAACATATTGGGCGAAGATGTGACAACAATTGAAATGCAGTCAGAGGCTGGCGTTGCTGGAACTATGCATGGAGCATTACTTTCTGGGGCTTTAAGTTCAACCTTTACTTGCAGTCAAGGTTTACTTTTAATGTTGCCAAATATGTTTAAAATTGCTGGCGAAAATCTGCCTAATGTTATTCATGTGGCATCTAGAGCAGTTGCATCTCATGCACTTAACATTTTTTGTGACCATAGTGATGTTATGGCAGTTCGTTCAACTGGCTATATAATGTTATGTTCATCAAATGTTCAAGAAGCACATGACTTTGCACTTATCAGTCATCTTTTAGCATTAAAAAGTTCTAAACCTGTTCTTCATTTTATGGACGGGTTTAGAACAAGTCATGAATTACAAAAAATTGAAGTTTTTGAAGACAAAGATTTAAACAAATTTATAGACAAAACACAAATTAAAAATTTAAATTTTGCTAAAAACTCATTAAATCCAGATAGTCCACTTGCTTACGGAACTGCCCAAAATCCTGATACATTTTTTCAAAACAGAATTAAAAGTGTAAACGGATTTAACAACTTACCTTCATGTTTACAAGAAATTTTGCAAGATTTTGAAAAAGTTGCTGAAAGAAAATATTCTCCTTATATGTTTTATGGAAAACTTGACGCCAAGAATATGATAATTTCAATGGGGTCTTCTTGTGAAGCATTAAGAGAATATATTGAAAACAACAATTTAGATGTTTGTTTATGTTCTGTTAAATTGTTCAGGCCTTTTCTTTTAGAAATTCCAAAAAGTGTGGAAAAAATCTGTGTGCTTGACAGGTGCATAGAAAACGGCATTTCTCCCCTTGCACTTGATGTTATTTCACGCGTTCAAACAGAAAATCGAAAAATTCAAGTTATTAAAGGTGTTTATGGGCTTGGCGGAAAGGATTTTTCGCCTATTGAAGTTAAGGCAGTTTTAGACAATCTTTTATCTAAAATTTCAAAAGATAATTTCACGGTTGGCATAAATGACGACGAAAAACATTCGTCACTTCCTTTAGAAGAAATTAACAATCAAGACAATACTTATTCTATCAAAGTTTTTGGGCTTGGCTCTGATGGTTCGGTTTCGGCAAGCAAGTCTACTGTTAAAATTTTAGGCGAAAATCACAACAAATTTGTTCAAGGTTATTTTGAATATGACAGCAGAAAAAGCGGAAGCATGACAATTTCTCACATTAGAATTAGTGACAAGGAAATTCATTCAAGTTATCTTGTAAAAAACAGCGATGTTATAATGATAAACAATTTTTCTTTTGTCCACAGATACAATTGTCTTGAAGGGCTTAAAGAAAATGGCATTGTAATATTTAATTCAATTTTTGATAGTAATGAAATTGGAAAAGTTTTGCCAAAAAGTTATGTTGACACATTAAAAGCCAAAAATGCAAAGGTTTATGTGATTGATGGCGGAGATATCGCAAATTCTTGTGGTCTTGGCAACAAGATAAATATCATCATGATGACCGCCTTATTTAAAGCCACAAACCTTTTAAATAGTGATAAATTTGAAAATGAAATAAAAGACGAAATTATAAAAACTTTTTCTCGAAAAGGCGAAAATATAGTAGAAAACAATATAAAAGCAATGCTTTTAGCCCAAAAAAGTTTAAATAATGTAGATATTTCAAAATTTAACGGAAAAGATATTAAACATGATAACAAAGTTCAAGACGAATTTTACAACCAAATTCAAAAGCAAATTTCTATGCTCGATGGAGATAAAATCCCTGTATCTGGCTTTTCTTGCAATGGAAGCACACCTACAAACACAACAAAATTTGAAAAACGTGGAATTGCCGAAAATCTGCCAAATTGGATTAAAGAAAATTGCATTCAATGTGGGCAATGTGTGCTTGCATGTCCACACTCTGCACTTCGCTCAATCTTAATTGATGAAAAAAACACATCTTCTCCAGAAGAATTTGCAAAGGCTATTGGAATTAAAGACGGGCTTTTTAAAATTCAACTTTCTCCGCTCGATTGCACTGGTTGTGGCGTTTGTGCAAGCACCTGCCCTGCAATAAATAAAGCTTTAAAAATGGTGGAAGCCAAAGAAATTTTGGAAGAAGCAAGCAAACTTGTTTCTTTTGAACAACTTGAACAAAATATATTTAAAGATGACACGCCAAAAGGTTTGCAATTTAAAAAATCCTATTTTGAATTCCCAGGTGCATGTGCTGGGTGTGGCGAAACGCCATATATCAAACTTGCTTCAATGTTATTTGGAGATAGAATGATAATTGCCAATGCAACAGGCTGTTCAAGCATTTATGCTGGCACTTTTGCTTTCTCGCCTTTCTGTAAAGATGAAAATGGCAAAGGGCCTGCCTGGGCAAATAGTCTTTTTGAAGACAATGCAGAATTTGGACTTGGCATAAAGCTTGGCAACAAATATCTTGACAAACAAGATAAAAGCGTTTGGATTATCGGTGGCGACGGCTGGGCTTATGACATAGGCTTTGGCGGACTAGACCATGTTTTAGCAAGCAATCAAAACTTAAATATTTTGGTGCTTGACAATCAAAGTTACTCGAATACTGGTGGGCAGGCAAGTAAGGCAACACCAATGGGAGCAAATGTTAAACTTGCCGAAAATTCAAAACGCACACATAAGAAAAATTTAGGTCAAATTGCAATGACCTATCCTGATGTTTATGTTGCCGAAGTTGCACTTGGCGGAAATATGATGCAATGTATTAAAGCCTTTAAAGAAGCCGAGGCACACAAAGGTGTAAGTTTAATTATTGCTTACTCCCCTTGTGTAAACATGGGCTTTGACCTTAAAGATATGATTCAAGAACAAAAGGAAGCAGTAGAATGTGGTTATTGGCCACTTTATCGCTACCTAAACGGCGAACTTACTTTAGATAGTCAAATCAATCAAGATAAATACTTTGACTTTCTCAAAAAAGAAAGAAGATTTTCTTCTTCACTTAAAAATCATAGTGACCTAATTGAAGAGAATAAAAAACAAGCAATTAAAGAATTTGAAAAACTTCAAAACATGAACAAA
Source organism: uncultured Bacillota bacterium (assembly GCA_947088415.1). Taxonomy (GTDB): domain Bacteria; phylum Bacillota; class Clostridia; order Christensenellales; family UBA1242; genus Caccovivens. Next base: position 4,763 of record CAMUGK010000058.1, read on the forward strand.
AAATAGTGGCAATCGCCACTATTTTTTTATTTTAACATTTTGATGCCTTAGACACCTTTTATTATTCTATTAAAGTAAAATTGTTATCAACAAAATATTGAATTATCTCGCTTCCTCTATCCTGCCAAATTCCAATTGCATAAAGTGCGTTTTGGATTGGCAAACCATCATTAAAACTTCCTGCAAGCGTAAATTCATTAAAGTCGCCTGAAGAATAAGTCCCTTGATTATTAATATACGAATAACATGAATTTAATGTTAATTGAATTGAACTTGATGAGCCATAGAAAGCACCTATTGCTATGTTACTTGAGCCATAGAATGAGGTATTTGTAATATTTGATGTAGATTCATTAAATCCAATTAAACCACCACATTTAGAGGCGTCTACTCCATAGATAAAACCATATCCAGCACAATTTGTTATTGTTGTTGAACCATTTGACCAACCTATGATTGAACCGCCTTTGTTGGCTGTTTTAATTGTTCCATTGGAAATGCAATTTGTTATTTTTGACCCTGTGCTCCAACCAAGGATTCCACCAACTCTTCCGTCTCTTGCATAAGTCGATTCCACATAACCTTCAAAGACACAATTAGTAAAAGAACCGCTATATCCGCCAAGACCACCAACATTAAGTCCTGAACTTGTAACACTGCCAAAGAAAACTGAATTTGAAGCACTACCTGTTCCAATTAAACCGCCTGTGCTTGTTTCTGTTCCTGTAACATTGATTACAGCGTTGCTAGTGCAATTTGAAATTGCAGTCCATGCAGAGCCAGCAATACTGCCAACACTGCCAGATTGATTTGAAGAAATAATAACTGAATCTCTTATGTTAATATTTTTAACTTCGCCACTAGAAATACAACCGAACAAGCCTACATTTCCATATTCAGAATTATTAATGTTCATACCTGAAATAGTGTAATTTCCGCCATTGTAATTTCCATAGAAATATGGTTGTGATGCAGTGTCTGTATATACACCAATAGCAACCCATAAATGGTCTGCCAAATTTATATCAGCAGTTTGAAGAAAATATTTCCCTCTAACTACATAATCTTTATCTCCATTTAACATAATCTTTGACATCAGTGCTAAATGTTGAGCATTTGAAATGATGTATGGGTCACTTTGTGTTCCACTT
>CAMUGK010000059.1 GCA_947088415.1 uncultured Bacillota bacterium
TGATGTTCGCGAAATCTTGCAACCTTCAAAACAAGAGAATTATGATTATGTTATCAATCCTTATACAGGTTGTCCAAATCCATGCAAGTATTGTTATGCCTCATTTATGAGAAGATTTTCTCGTCATAGTGAAGAGTGGGGAAAGTTTGTTGATATTAAAATTTGGAAGGGGAATTTTGATGCTAAAAAACTTGAAGGCAAACGTATTTTAATTTCTTCTGTAACCGAACCATATAACATGTATGAAAAAAAATATAAAGTCACACGTGAACTTCTTAAAAAGTTGGTTGGTTGGTATTGACTGCCATATCTGCATCAACACTAAATCACAACTTATTACAAGAGATATTGATATTTTGAAGAAATTTAAAGATGTGACTGTGTCACTTTCAATTTGCAGTCTTGACCAAAAATTTGTCCAAGATATAGAGCCAAGTTATGATGCACAAGAAAGACTTAAAGCAATACAAAAATTACATAAAGAAGGCATAAAAGTTTGTGTCAATGTTGCACCAGTTTTTCCTGTTTTGACCGATTGGAAAGAGATAATAAATGAGACAAAAAACTATGCAGACGAATATGTTTTTGAAAGTTTAACATTGCGTAATGAATTTAAACCTGCAATTTTAAATTATATTTGGTCTAAACATAAAGACCTTTATCCAACTTATTATGAAATTTATAAAGAAGCAAAAACAAGTGCTTATGAAAGAACAATGGAAGAGATTGATGAATTTTGTGATGAAAAAGGCTTAAAACACACTATTTCTTTTAAAATTCAGTAGTTTTTTGTTTAATTTTGTCTAAAATTTACGAATTAAAAAACACTTTTAAATTTGACTTAAAAGCCTGCAAAAGAGTATAATTTTTCTGTTGGAGATTTTATGAAAAGGTTATCACAGCGATTCCTATTCATGATTTTAATAGGAATTTCTTTATTTTGTTTTAGTGGGTGCAGTATTCAAAAGGTTGAATTATATTTGTGTTATTCAGACTCTTATGTGGGCTTGCAAGATAGGTTTGTTGCTTCATTAGGGACAAATAAAGTTACTTTCTTTTCTAGTGAATGCAATGTTATTAAGTTTGCATTTAATTCAATTGAATGGGGGAGTTTGGTTTTGCCAGCTTATGCAAGTGCAAGAATTGAAGTTGACGACGAGGATATGACAACAAGTTTTATCAAAATGAAGGATAGTAAAGAGCCGAGTGTTATCAAATTTTTAGAGCAAATCAAAGGTCGGGAATATTTTGGAATTAGTGAAAACTCACTCATAATTGAGAATTTCTTTAAAGATGTTAAAGAAAAGGGGGCTTCAATCAAAATTAAAGTGATTTTCTATAAATAACAAAAAATCGAACACTTAAAAGTGTTCGATTTAGACTTTTTTGATACAGCAGTATAAAACTAAGTCGAACTTTAAAAGTCTACATTTAATGTGGGCTTTTTTTAATCTAAATTTATTTTGTTTAAATCAGCAAAAAGTATGCTATCAAAAAACTCTAACACAGTTATATCTAATGTCTGCAATATTATAAAAACAGTTTTGAGATTAACGCTGTTATATCTATTGTATAACAAAGAAGTTAGAGTGCCTTTGTTTTGTCCTGTCAAATCTTGCAAATCACCAATAGACAAATTACGCTCATACAAAATTTCTCTTAATCGAGTTGAAACACATTTACTTATATTCATAAGACACCCACCTTTTTAGTGGTGGTAATTTTTAATCTATATCTAAATTTTCTTCGTCAAATAAAGGACTTTTAAAAAATTCGTCAACTGACACACCTAATGTGCGAATAACAGTAATTAGGGTTGTCAAATTTACTCCTTTATATCTAGCATACATTAAAGATGTTAAAGTCCCCTTTGATAATCCCGAATTCACTTCCAATCTATATTGTGTCATGTTCTTTTCCGCAAGAATTTGCCTAATCCTTTCAGCAACTGCTTGTGATACTTTCATAATTACCTCCACTTATGTTTTTATCTAGGTATATTTTAACATAAGTATTTTTTAAAATAATTATGTAAAAACATAACATTTTTAAAAGTTTTATGTTATACTAATTATGTAAAAACATAACTAAGGAGGTTGTATATGTTTTGGAAGAGTGAAAATTTTTTTGATTTACAAAATCAATTAAAAGAAATCAATAAGGAGATGTCCGCAAATATTGCTTGTTTTACAGGTCACAGACCACAAAAACTACCTTGGGGTTTTAATGAAAATGACGAAAGATGCAATGAAATGAAAAAACAAGCAAAGATTAAAATTAAAGATGCTATCAAAAATGGTTATCATACTTTTTTGTGTGGTATGGCACTTGGCTTTGATATGATTTGTGCTGAAATTGTTTTAGAATTAAAAAAGCAATACCCCTACATAAAACTAATTGGTGCATTGCCTTGTAAAACACAAAGTAATGGTTGGAAATCGCCACAAAAAGCAAGATATAACAAGATTATGCAACACCTTGATGGAGTAAGGTGCATTTATGACACCTATATAGGCAAAGAATGTATGCACGAGAGAAATAGGTATATGATTAACAATTCTTCACTTGTGATAGCACTATTCAATGGCAAGTATGGTGGAACAAAACAAACTATTGAGTATGCTAAAAAGCAAGGATTAAAGATTGAAATAATAAAACCTATGTAAAAATAATTTAGTCAACAACAAAAAAGTCTAAACCGAAAATTCGATTTAGACTTTTTTTGGTACCCCCTAGGAGAATCGAACTCCTGATTCAGCCGTGAGAGGGCTGCGTCTTAACCGCTTGACCAAGAGGGCATATGATTTTGAATTTGCTAAAACATTTTAGCAAATTTTTTTGATTTTTGCAAGAGTTTTTTTAAAAAACATTTTTTATAATCAATTTTATTTCAAAAAAACTTGAATTTATGTTTTTTTCTCATATATGTTATTTAATTTTGTTTGAGTTTTTGTTGATTTTTTTGATATAATACTTTTATGAGATTTTTAGATATGTTTGGAAAGAAGACTGTTAAAATTGGTATTGCATTTGGTGGTGGTGGTGCAAGGGGTTTTTCTCATCTTGGTGCAATCAAGGCTTTTGAAGAGTTTGGCATTAAGTTTGACTATGTTGCAGGCACTTCTGCAGGGTCACTTATAGGTGCTTTTTATTCTGCTGGTTATTCTTTTAAAGAAATGTATGATGTTGCAAAAAGTGTTAGAATGAAAGATATTAAAACCAATCATGTTCCTTTTGTTCCATCAAAGCTTGATGGGCTTGGGGATATTATTAAAAAAGAACTTGGCGACATTAATATTGAAGATTTAGAAATTCCTTTTTCTGCTGTTGCTGTTGACCTAATTTCAACAAAAGAAGTTGTTATTTCCAAAGGTAATCTTGCAAAAGCGGTTATGGGCAGTTGTGCTGTTCCAGGTGTTTTTCAACCTGTTGAACATGAAGGAATGTTGCTTGCTGATGGTGGTCTTCAAAATACAATTCCTGCAGACATCCCTCGTCATTATGGCTGCGATTATATTGTTTCAATCGATGTCAACAAATCGCGAACCTATGGAACAAAGAGTTCAAAACTTACAGATGTCATCATGTGTTCAATAAGAATTCTTATGAAAAGTAATGCTGTTAGGGGTTATGTTTATAGCGATATCGTTGTTGCACCTGAGACCAAGCGTTTTAAATCTACAAGCACTGACGGAATGGAAGATATGATTGAAGAGGGATATAATGCAACAATTGACGCTATGCCAAAAATTATTGAACTTTTCAGCAGAAAAAGAAAGGTTTATTTTAATGAAAAAGACCTTGGAGATGTAAAATTTTTAGATTAAAAAATTATGGCTAAACAAAGGAATAAAGATTTTGACAACAAAATATTAGGCATTAGGCTGGGGTTAACTGCAATTCTTGCCTTTGCCTTTTTGCTAATTTTCTTTTTATGCGGTGGGGCTTATCTACTTTTTAATAAAATGGGCGAAGTTAAATGTTTTTCTGGCAACGATTTTGAAGTTCATTTTATAGATGTCGGTCAAGGAGATAGTGCGTTTATACGTTTTCCTGATAATACAAATCTGCTTATTGATGCAGGTCCTTATAGTCAAAGAAATAATTTGTGTAATTATTTGAAAGATTTGTTTAAACAAGAAAATATTTCGCAAATAGATAATTTTTTAATTACGCATCAAGATAGCGATCATGTAGGTGGGGCACAAGCAATATTTGAAAATTTTGATGTAAAATGTTTTTATAGACCAAAAGTTTATTCAAACTATGAGATTGAAAACTTTGGCAATCCTGAAGATTATGCAATAAGTCAAAGTGCAACCTATAATTATTGCATAACATCTGCCTATAACGAAAGTTGTTCAATAAGATTTTCTTGCAGTGATATTAATTGGGGGAATAACCAATATTCTGTCAAATTTTTGTCTCCAAATGAAGATAAATATTCAAATTCAAACTCATATAGTGCAGTTGTAAAAATAACTTATCGTGACAGAAGTTTTCTTTTTACAGGCGATGCAAATAGTGTGACCGAAAATGAAATTATAAAAAAGTATCCACATGAACTTGATGTAGATGTTTTGAAAGTTGCTCATCATGGTGCGAAATCAGATACTTTTTCAAATTTTTTAACTTATGTAAAACCTGACAGGGCAGTCATTAGTGTGGGCAAAAATAATAGTTATGGTCATCCAGCAAGTCAAATTATTCAAACACTTGAAAATATAAATTGCAAGGTTTATCAAACCTCTTTGGTTGGAAGCGTTGCAATGAGTGTTGATGGACAGGGGAATATCTTAGTTGGAGGAAAAAGTAATTCACCAATTATAGACGTTACAATAGTTATTGGTGTTTTTGTGATAGGAATTTTGATTGTGTGGGGTGTTAAACCTGCAGATAAGAAAAAAACAAAAAAGAAAAAATCAAAATCACGATAAAATTTATTTCTGTTGACAACTAGTAAACTTTTTTTAAAATTTCTCAAAGTTCTGCTCTAATAAAAACACAAAAGCATGAAATTAAGCAATTTTATTGTCAATAATGATTTGATATTATAAAATTTTGTGTTAAAATAACGTTATGAAAGAGAAATTTGTAAACATTGTTCTTGTTTGCTTAGATGGCGAGTTTTGCAAGAGTATATCAAAAGATTTTTCTGATAAGCTTGACATGTTTTTTGCGGATTTGAGGGATTACATTGAATATGATCTTTTAGACAGCAACGCGATTTTAGAAAAATGTGGCGTTCAATATCTTCTTGAAAGAGAAAGCAAAGCAAGCAGTGCTTTTGCTAAATTTCAAAATTCAGTTTTGACTGTTGATTTTGATTTATTTAAACAAAACCGAAAGTGCTTTGGAAATTCAAGTTTGATTGTCTTTCTTGAATTGCCTATTAAGTTAATAAATAAAAAAGAGGAAATAAATCTGCTTTCATTTGAAGCTAGAAATGATTATCTTTTAAAGCAATGCAATCTTGTTGTAACCTTGAAAACTAAAACAAAATCTAAGGTTATAAAAGAAATTATGAATAAAATAGGGGAGGCGTTATGAATATCGCAGACAAAACACTAAGTTATGTAAAATCAATTACAGCTCAAAGTATTTCAAATGCAGGGTCGGGTCACACTGGTTCGGCAATCGGTGCTTCGGCAATTATGCTTGCACTTTTTAAAGACCATTATAATTTTGATATATCTGATACCGATTACCTTAATCGTGATAGATTTGTTTTATCAGCAGGTCACGCTTGTCCTGTTTATTACACATTATTATCTTTATTTGGGTTTGATGTTTCACTGCAGGATTTAAAGAACTTGCAAAAGTTAGGTTCTAAAACTCCTGGAAACCCAGAGTATAAAACGACAGATGGAGTTGAAATTTCAACTGGTCTTGCAGGAC
>CAMUGK010000060.1 GCA_947088415.1 uncultured Bacillota bacterium
AAGTGATGAGAGAATTAAAAGAGAAAGAAAAAAATATATTAATAATTCTTTATTGCTTATGCAAGTAAGAATGATTAACCAAATTTAATTTTGTCCGTCTTTAAGTGAGTAATGAATTTTAAAAATTTCAATTTATTTCATGTTGTGTGTTTCTTGAAGATTCTCTTGAAGCAGATATTGTTATTAAAGGTACATTTGCATTTTTTGATATTACATTTGCCCATTCTTTATCAAAATCCTTAATAATTTGAGGTGAATCTTTTAGTTGCCATTCGTTATAAAAAACACCTACAATTTTAATAGATTTAGATTTTCCAACAACTGCAACATGATTATATCTACCAGTGCCATTTAATAATAAGTCCCAAGGTTCCCCTTTGTCGTCATGTATATGGCGTTTTATTTCACCTTTCGGATCTACACAATCAGTTCCTAAATCTTCTTTTCCACTAATTAAAATATTTTCAGCAGGAAAATCTAAAATAAGTCCAACGGGAGCCCATGTTGCTAATTGTTCAAACAACCTACCTTTGTACTCACCTCGTCCAATTAAACTGCAATCAATGTCATTTTTGCAATATCGTGCGGATTTTCCACCAAATCAAAATCAGGTTCTTTTGAGCCAGAATTATGCTTTATCTCGCGAATCATTTTATAACCTATCCCATGTTTACGATCTAGGGGGTTGCCATTAATAGATGCTGGTGAGCCCAATTGAATACCATGAACCAAGAAAATAAAACTATTTGGATTATATGTTTTAGGATTCGAATACTTAAAATCAACCCATTTATTCATTTTACAAAATCCTCCATAAAAAGACTTTTTAGTTAGTATATTTGGTGCTATTGGCGGGAGTTGAACTCTCCTTGCATTATTTACACAACTATTATAAGAAGAAATAAATATGTTTTACCTAGTCGTGCAACATTTGGTTGCTAAAACATCCCTTTCAAGCCACGCAAGCCTTTGCCACCTTTGAGTTGTTTCATCATTTCCTTGCTGTCATAGAACTGCTTGATAAGCATGTTTACTTGCTGAACTGTTGTTCCACTGCCCTTAGCAATGCGTTGACGACGACTTGCCTTGATTATGTCAGGATTGCGACGTTCTTCTGGCGTCATTGACTGAATAATCGCTTTATTGATTTCAAGTTGACCTTCATCAATATTGAGATTTTTAATCTTTCCGCCAAGTCCTGGAATCATACCTAAAATATCTTTTAGTGACCCCATTTTTTTAAGACTTGCAAGTTGAGTTAGATAGTCTTCAAATGTAAAGGAATTTGCTATCATCTTTTCTTGCATTTTCTTGGCTTCTTCTTCGGTCACTGCTTCTTGTGCCTTTTCAATAAGTGAAAGCACATCGCCCATGCCTAAGATTCTGCCTGCAATGCGGTCTGGATAGAATGGCTCTAAATCGCCAATCTTTTCGCCAATTCCAGTAAACTTGATAGGTTTGCCAGTGATAGCCTTGATTGAGAGTGCTGCACCACCACGAGTATCGCCGTCAAGTTTAGTAAGGATTACACCTGTTACATCAAGGTCACGATTGAAACTTTCGGCAACAGTGACAGCATCTTGACCAGTCATACTGTCAACAACAAGCAAAATTTCTGTAGGTTTAACTTCTTTCTTGATATTTTTAAGTTCGGTCATAAGCTCTTCATTAATATGAAGTCGTCCGGCTGTATCAATGATAACAGTGTCAAAGCCTTGTTTTTTTGCGTGTTCAACCGCTTGCAAAGCAGTTTTAACAGGATTTTGTGTGCCCTTTTCAAAAACTTCGGTGTTTGCTTGTTTGCCGACAACTTGAAGTTGATTGATTGCTGCAGGTCTATAAATGTCACAAGCAACAAGCAGTGGTTTTTTGCCAGACTTTTTTAAGTGAGCCGCAAGTTTAGCACACATTGTTGTTTTGCCCGCACCTTGAAGACCACACATCATAATAATTGTTGGTGGAGCTGGCGAAATTTTAAGTTTTTGTTCATTTGATGACATAAGTTCGGTCAGTTCATCACGAACAATCTTGATAACCTGTTGTGCAGGAGTTAAACTCTTTAAAACTTCATCGCCAATCGCTTTTTCACTAACTTTTTTTACAAAGTCTTTTGCAACCATATAGTTAACATCGGCCTCTAATAGTGCAATTCGAACTTCACGCATTGCGTCCTTAATTTCAAGTTCGGTCAACTTTCCTCGTTTAGTAAGTTTGGAAAAAATATGATTAAATTTTTCAGATAATGAACTAAATAATGCCAACTACCCTTTCCTCCCTTTAAGTTTTTCGATTTCTTCTTCCATTATATCAACTTTTTTAAGAAATCCCAACCTTTTTTCATATTCTTCAAGTTTTTTGGTCGCTTTTGTAATGGCGTCCTTAACCGCCTGTCTCGAAACCTTACGATTTTCAGCAATTTCGCTGTTGGTGAGGTTGAACAAAAGATAGTCATTCATAATATCCTGTTGACTTTGACTTAAAAGCGGACTATATAAGTCGAAAAGTCTGCAAAGCCTAACATTTTCTTCAATCTTCATTTTCTCCCCTTTTGCTTTATCTTGATTCTTTCCAAGGTTGATTGAACGAAATTCATACTTGAAAATCGCCCTGCAAGATAGCCGTGCAACATTCGGCTGTCGTCAAGCAAAATTGCTTTACATTCATAATATAACATAACTATTTCCAAATTGCAAGCATTTTACAAAAGTTTTTAAAAAATATTTATGTTGGCATTTTCTTTATCTTATGATATACTTTGACCAAAGGAGAAATATATGAAAACAATAGAAAAAGAAATTTATTGGCATGTTGGTAGTGAAGAACATGAAAATGGCCACATTACATTTGACACAAAAGCTTATGGAAAAGCAATAATAGTTCTGCCAGAAGGATTTGTTGTACCAAGCGAATACAAAAATCGATTTGCTAATCGGTTTGACTTTTTGACAGACGAGAAATTAACTGACGAGCAAATTTTATTAAACTATTTAGGAAAAATTTGGAGCAAAATCATTGAAAAGAATTACTCTGATGATGTAGTTTCACTTATTAACACCATATGGAGAAAAGAAGCACTTGAAAATACTTTAGCTGTATTAAATAAAAATGCAAAAAATAAAAATATTGGTACAATTAAAAATTTAACAGTTGAATACTACACTGAAAAAGATCACGAAGAAGAAATTGTAAAAGCAAGTGATAAAACATATAAGATGACAAGGAAAATTTTAACAGAATATACATTAGTTGATGAAAATAATAGCCAGCAAAACCCATCAACAAACCCTAACGAAGATGAACAATAAACAAAAATCACGGAAATCCCGTGATTTTTTCATGGCAATAATTTGACTATCACGCTGTTGCTGACGCCATAAAAATCAGGATTTAGAGTGACAAGGTCGCCTTTTATTTTTATTATACCTTGTTCGACAAATTTCGCAAAGTTTGAATTTTGAGTTATATCATAGCCTAAGTCTTTCAATTCTTGGATTGAAACACCCTCGCAGGCTCTCAGCCCAAGCATGATTTTCTCTTCAATTTGCTGTTCTTTAGTTATTTTTTCATAACTTGCGATTTTGTCAATGAAATAGTCCTCAAAATTTCGGCTATTTGCAAATCTTATGCCATCCACATAGGAATGTGCTGACAAGCCGAAGCCGACATAGTCGTCTAAAACCCAATAGCCAAGGTTATGTTGACATTCATAGCCTTTTAAAGCAAAGTTTGAAATTTCATAGTGGTTGAATGGTTTCTTCAAGAGATGCTTCAACTTACCACACCCGCTAGATTCTTCGACTTCGCTCAGAATGACAGCGGGTGACTTTTGCTCAGGATGACAATAAAGTTGAGATTTCTCATGACACAAAAAATCGACGAGTCGGTCATACATATTAACGCATTCATCATCATTTGGCACAATGTTTTTATCTTTTTGATAGGCGTTATATAATGGTGTTCCCTCTTCTATTTGAAGCATATAAGCTGACAAGTGTTTAACGCCTAAATCAATAAGTTGTTTTGTACTTGCGATTAAATCTTCTTGGCTTTCACTCACCCCTATCATCAAATCAGCTGAAATATTTTGGAAGCCCGCTTTTTGTGCATCTTTAATTGCGTTGATTGCATCTTGTTTGGTATGTCGTCGATTTAAAAATTTTAGAGTTTTATCATTCAAAGATTGCACGCCAAAAGATATTCGATTTATACCCAACTCTCTATATTTTTTTAATTTTTCATAGTTTTCACTTGCAGGATTACATTCAATTGTTATTTCGGCGTTTTTATCAACGACAAAAGTTGTTCTTATTGCGTTCATTATTTTCTCTATATATAAAACATCAACGCTTGACGGTGTCCCGCCACCAATATATACACTTTCTACAAGTCTATCTTTATATGGGCAATTCAAAATTTCTTGCTCCAGTTTATTAAAATACTTTTCCTTTAAATCTTCTCCGCAGACAAAGGATGCAAAGTCGCAATACGAGCATTTACTTTCACAAAACGGCACATGAACATATATTCTTATCTTTTTCATAGTTGGTTTGGTTTGCTTTTCTTTAAATAATAAATAAAATTTATTTGCAATGCGAATATAAGGCACTTATAGAGCATTGCAAATTAAGTTTTCTTTTGGTTACTTTTCTTTAAAAGAAAAGTAACACTAAATTATTCATCGTTGTCAAGTTTCAAAATTGAAATAAAGGCTTCGGCTGGGAGTTCGACCGAACCGAATTGACGCATACGCTTTTTGCCTTCCTTTTGTTTCTCAAGTAACTTACGTTTGCGTGTTATATCCCCACCATAACACTTGGCTAAAACATCCTTTCGCATTTGACTTACAGTTTCGCGTGCTATAATCTTATTGCCAATCGCGGCTTGAATAGGCACTTCAAATAATTGACGTGGAATAATCTTTTTAAGTTTTTCGACTATCGCCCTGCCACGAGTGTATGCTTTGTCTTTGTGAACAATAAAAGATAAAGCATCACATTTTTCGCCATTGAGTAAAATGTCAACTTTAACAAGTTCGGCTTCTCTATAACCTGCCATCTCATAGTCAAAACTTGCATAACCTTTTGTGCGAGATTTTAAACTATCAAAAAAGTCATAAACAATCTCACCAAGTGGCAAAATGTAATCAACTCTAACACGTGATTGGTCTAAGTAAACTAACCCTTCACTTATTCCACGTTTTTCTTGTGCAAGTTCCATAATTGCCCCAACATATTCTGGTGGCGTAAAAACACTTGCTTTGACAACAGGCTCTTCCACCCGAGAAATCTCAACTGGAGAAAGCCATTTTGAAGGATTTGATATTTCCAAAACTTCGCCATTAGTTTTGTAAACCATATAGTTAACCCCTGGGGCTGTCGTAATTATATCAAGGTTAAATTCGCGTTCAATACGCTCTGTTATAATTTCCAAATGGAGTAATCCTAAAAAACCACATCTAAAACCAAACCCTAACGCTTCACTCACTTCAGGTG
>CAMUGK010000061.1 GCA_947088415.1 uncultured Bacillota bacterium
TAATATTATGAAAAAATTTTTTAGTTTTGCGTTATGCTTAATGCTTATATTGTCTTTTTCTATTGGTGGTGTTCTTTTGGCAAACAATTTTGTTGCTAAGTCGCCAAATAAAACTTATTCACAAACTAATGATATGACATCTCAAATTAGTCAAAATATGAGTGTAAATGACATTGCAAATTTATATTTAAATTCGTGTGTGTCGGTTTATGTTCAAACTGGCGAAAATGGCTATTCTCTAGGCAGTGGCGTATGTGTAGCGTCTTGTGGGTATAAAACATCAGGTGGGTATTCGGCTTCAAAAGGAGCTTATTTTGTGACAAATTATCATGTTATTTCACGCATGGTTGAACAGGATTTTCAAGAATTAACGTCACATGTTTATATTCTTTTAGATAAAGAAGACATTTCAAATATGCACGAATGCACACTTGTTTGGCATGATAAAGATGTAGATATGGCATTACTTTATTGTGACCAAGATTTGAGTGAGATAAACAGCAATTTTGGCTGGGTTTCAATCAAAGACTCTTTTATTGATGTTGACGAAGATTCTAAACTAGGGTTTGATGAAATCTTTACTATTGGTTCGCCATTGAATTTAGAATATCAAAACACTTTTTCAAAAGGGTATATTTCAAATCAAACACTTAAAAATTCTTTCACTACAACAAGACTTTATGTTTATAGCAGTGACAAAAACTATTCCTTTACAACTAATGAAGAAAGTTTGCCACCACGTCAAACATTAGGTTACTATGATGTTTTGAATAATGCTTATAGCGACCTTATAATGATGAATTTAGACATAACCAATGGAAATTCTGGCGGTGGAGTTTTTGACAAAAATGGCTATGTGATAGGGCTTTCTACACTTGGAATTGATAGCACTCTTGCAAATACTGCAGCATTAAATTTTGCAGTTCCAATTTATCCATTAACTTTGGTTTTAGATAATGTAATTGAATTTAATGAAGGTCAGACGCAAGAAAATAATGTTGTTCAAATTAAAGACCTTGGTATTTTTGGTGTTGATAAAAATGAAGTGGATTATATGAAAGGGCTAGGAAGTATTGCCGAAACAAAATCAGAAAGTTATTATTTAGATGAAAATTTTGTCTATCCATTATATTACCCAAGCGTTTTTGAGTTTGAAAATGATGGCTATGTGATATTAAAAACAAGTGGCAAAGCAAGCAATATTGAAAGCGGATTTGTAGTTACAAGTGTAATTAAAAACCAAGAAACAAATTTGATTGAAAATAGAAATGATTTGATATATTTTCTCTATTCATGCCAAAAAGGCGATGAAATAAAGTTGAATGGCTATTATTTGGGTGAAAAAACTCAAGAAATTTCTTATTTAATCGAATTATAACCTTAAATTTATTTTAAATTTTACAAAATCTATGTTATAATAAAAAATAAATATAATTTTACTTAGGAGGGTGACATGACTAAATATAACTATGCCATTGAACTTGGTGGCGGACAAACAAAAATCTATCAAAAAGATTGTGGTCTTGTTTTATGTGAGCCAACACTTGTTGCAGCAGAACCTACATCATCTGGTTATTCACTTTTGGGGCTTGGAAAGGAAGCCAAGGCTTTAATGGGCAAAACTAATGACGAAGTGGAGGTTTTTTCTCCTATAGTCAATGGAAAAATAAACAATTTTGAGTATGCACAAGAACTTTTGGAATATTTTTTTGAAAAGGTTAAATATAAAAAGAATTCTGGCAATATTATTGTTTTGGTTGGTTGCGGAATAAGCAATAATGATAAAAAATTGTATAGAGACTTGTTACATAAAGTTGGCTTTAAAGAAGTTGCTTTAGTTCCAACTGCAGTTTGCACATGTGTAGGTGCAGGCAAAAATATTTCGTCAACAAAAATTAATATGGTGGTAAATATCGGCGGTGGTAATGTAGATATTTCAGTTATCAACAGAAATTCAATCATTAAAGGCGCAACACTTGGAATAGGTGGACGAAATATCGACAGTGCAATTGCTCAAACTATAGCCTATGATGACGGAATTGTCATTGGTCTTGCAACAGCCGAAATATTAAAAAATGAAGTTGCTAGTCTTTTTTCAAATGACACTTTGAATATGGAAGTTACTGGCGTTGATGTTGAAAGTAAAGTCCCACGTTCATACATAATCAATTCAAGCGACCTTTATCCAATCATTTTGCCTTTCTTTGACGAAGTTTTAAGGGCAAGTGAAGTGACAATTACATCCCTTCCACCAGAAATTTCAAAAGATATAATAAATAATGGGGTGCTTTTTGCAGGTGGAGTTTCACAAATTTCAGGATTAAATGACTATCTAAAAAAATATTTTCGTTATCCAAGCATTATTGTTGAAGATGGCGAATTCACATCAATAAATGGTGCTGGCAAACTTTTAGATGATCAAGAATTACTAAATAGGATTATAGAAAATTTTTAGTATAAAGGAGAATTAAAATGAGAAAATATTTACCTGGTTACACAGCTTCTTTTTATTATAGAGAAGAAGAATACTTGAAAAAATCAATAGAACGACAAAAAGATGCTCAAGCATTTAGAGAAGCGTCTAAAAGAGTTGCTGAAAAAAGAAAAGCAGCACTCAAAGATAAAAAAGAACAAGAACTGCAGGGTAGGGACCAAGAAAATGTATAAATTTAGTGGCTTTTTGCCACTTTTTTATGCTTAAATTCAGGTGCAGAAAAATAGAAATTTATAGAAAAATAACTTTCTTTTAATTTTTTTTAAAATAAAAAAGGAATTTTAAAATATTTATTGTATATTAAGATTAGTTGGTAATATTTTTTAGTGAGGTATATTTGCAAAATAATAAAGGTTACAACAATGATTGGCTTTATGAACTTAAACAAAAAAACGATATTGTAGATATTGTTTCAAAATATGTTCATTTAGAGCGTAAGGGTAAAAGCTATTGGGGGTGCTGTCCTTTTCATAATGAAAAAACACCTTCTTTTTCTGTCAATGCTGAAGAAGGCTTTTTCCATTGTTTTGGTTGCAAAGAAAGTGGCGATGTCATAAGTTTTGTTCAAAAAATTGAAAGTTGTGACTTTGTTGATGCAATACGTGTGCTTGCCGAAAATGCACATATGCAAATTCCTGCCTTTAATGGCGATGAAAACCAAGTTAAACGTAAAGAAGAAAAAGAACGCATGCTTAAACTTCTAGATGCATCTTGGCGTCATTATCAAGAAAATTTATATCAACCTTTTGCTAAACCAGCACAAGAATATATTAAACTTCGCGGATTTACTAAACGTGAACTTGATGACTTTAAACTGGGCTATGCAAATGGTTGGACAGACCTTATTGAACACCTAAGAAGACTTGGCTTTACATACAAAGAAATGGTTGATGCTGGTGTTGCGCAATGCAAAAATAATCGTTATTTTGATGTAATGGCAAACCGTCTTGTATTTCCAATTTTCAATTCTTTTGGCGATTGTATTGGGTTTAGTGCAAGGGTTTTAGAAAAAACAGATTTTGCAAAATATAAAAATACAGCAGAAACACTTGTTTTTCAAAAAGGTAGAGTGGTGTTTGCAATAAATCTTCTAAAAAACCTTAAACAAACAAGCGGACTTGAGAGAATTATTATTGTTGAAGGACAAATTGATGTTATCGCAATGCATAGGGCAGGCTTTAAATCGACAGTCGCTTGCATGGGCACTGCATTAACAGAAGAAAATGCTCATGAACTTAAAAAACTTTGCGATAATGTTGTCCTTTGCTTTGATGGAGATAGTGCAGGCGAAAAAGCAACCATAAGAAGCATAGATATTTTAAAAAATCAAGGCTTTTCAGTTAAAATTGTGGCGTTGCCTGAAAAATTAGACCCCGATGAAGTTTTAAAAACTAAAGGTAAAGATTATTTAACAAATTTAATAGAAAATGCCTTGCCAGTTACCGATTATTTAATTGAAAATGAAAGGAAAAAATTTGACCTTTCTAAAGCCGACCAAAAAGGCGGTTTTGTCAAAGCGGTTTTAGTGCATTTAAGAAAATTAAGTGTTGCTGAAGCCGAACCATATCTCGATAAAATTCGAGAAATAACAAATATTCCAATAGATATACTTAGACGAGATATGCTTCAAGGCGGTCAGATAAAACAGACTCAAAAACAAGGTCAAGAAAGTGAAAAAAGTTTAACTTCACGAGAAAATGGAAATATTAGGGCAGTTAAATTTGTCTTGGCAAGTTTGATTTCTAAAAAAACATATGTAAATCAAAAAATCGATTATATTCGCTTATTGCCTAGATATCAAGATATTATTGAACAAACAAACAAAGACCTGCCAAAAAGCAGTTATTTCGATGTTTTTGATGTTGACGACATGCCAATATTGAAAGATGCACTTACTTTTAACTTTCAAGAAATTGGCGTTTCACAAGAAAAATATTTTGATGAATGTCTTTGGCTTTTGGTGGAAGAAAATCTTCAAGAAAAACAAAAACAACTTAATGAAAAATTTAAGACTTGTCAAGATTTGACAGAGCGAACGAGCATTTTAAAAGAAATTGCAAAAATTACAAAACAACTTAAAGAAAAAAGTTTGGAGGACTATTATGCCAGATAATAAAGTAGAATTAGAAATGAAAAAAATCACTGAAATTGCATCAAAAAAAGGCTCTATAAACGAAGATGATGTTTATTATAGACTTTTAAAGTATGAAGTTTCAGCGTCAGACATTCAAAAGTTTTTAAAGAAACTTGAAGCACGTAAAATAAGAATTATCAGACCTTTATCAGATAATGAAAATAAAGTTGACGACCTTTCCGAACTTGCAAGTTCATTCTCATCAGTGGATGACCCTGTTAAAATGTATCTTAAAGATATCGGAAAAGTTCCTCTTTTGTCGCCTGATGAAGAAATTGAATTTGCAAAGAAAATTTTGGAAGGAGATGAAGAAGCCAAAGCACGTCTATGTCAAGCAAACCTTCGTCTTGTTGTTTCTATTGCAAAAAAATGGGCTTCAACAAATAGTCTTTCATTTCTTGATTTAATTCAAGAGGGGAATATGGGCTTACTTAAAGCGGTTGAAAAATTTGACTATACCAAAGGCTTCCGTTTTTCAACTTATGCTACTTGGTGGATTAAACAAGCAATCACTCGTGCAATTGCAGACCAATCAAGAACAATTCGTCTGCCTGTGCATATGGTCGAAACCATCAATCGCTATGGCAGAACAGTTCGTGCACTCACTCAAAAACTTTCTCGTGACCCAACGCTTGAAGAAATTGCAAACGAAATGGGAATAACAGAAGCTAAAGTTGTAGATATTCAAAAGTCAGCACTTGACCCTGTTTCACTCGAAACTCCAGTAGGCGAGGAAGAAGACAGCAAGATGAGTGACTTTATTGAAGATGATTCAGCACGCTCTCCAATGGAAGTGGCATCACAAAACCTGTTGAGAGAACAACTTCTTGCTGTTATTGATACTCTT
>CAMUGK010000062.1 GCA_947088415.1 uncultured Bacillota bacterium
TGTCCTTACACATTTTTTGCCGTGCAAAGCCCTTCCCCAAAAAATGTTTCAGTCCTGTTCTAAAATAAAAAGACAGTTCACGACCAAAGTGAGTCAAAGGCGAACGGCGTGAGGAAATGACGACTATATTTCTCTCCACTTAATTTAAAAATATAGCAATTTTAATATTGACAAAAGTTAACTCCGCGTGATAAAATGTTGTCACTGGAGAAAAAATGAAAATAGAGAGAGTTCCCGAAGTTTTAAGTGCCAATGAATTAAAAAGTGAATTTGCTAGTTTTTATGGAATTCAAATTAAAAACGGAATTGTTAAAATTCCACAAGGTGTTAAAAAGATTGGAAATCGATGTTTCTATCAAAGGCAAGATATAATCGAAATATCTTTACCTAAAACATTAATAGGTATTGGAGTTTCTGCCTTTCAAGGTTGCAAAAATCTTAAAAAAGTTGTCTGCCCTGCACCCATTGTCAATATCAAAGAATATGCTTTTTCTGACTGCAATCAATTGCAAGTTTTAGATATAAATATGCAAATTCAAGATGACAACATTAGAAATATATTAAAAAATAACTCTGGCGAAATTTGTGAAAATCATTTAAGATTCTATAAACTTACAAGATTTAAAAATGATTATGTTGCATGTGCAACTTATGAACTTACTCGCCCAGTTCAACCAATTTTGCCAAACATCACAAATTTAGATAATAAAAATTTTCTTATAAAAGGAAATCAATCACTTTTTACAAAAGATAAATATGTGAACAAATTTAAAGAAAAGGAAGATTAAGTTTAATCTTCCTTTTTTACATTTTCTTCTTTTTGATTTTTCTTTTGTTTTAATTCTTCTTGTTTTTCTATGTTTGAAACAACCAAAGTATCTTTAACACCTTTTGCAAGTTCATTTTCAATGGTTTTAACGCCTAGGCTACATTTAGTAAATTTCCCTATCAAAAATTGAACAAAGAAGACAACTGCACCACTAAAATTGCAGAGAATATCTTCCATAGTATCGGTCACAAGTGGAACACCATATTCAGGAATTTTTGGACCTTGTGCAACCTGACCAATAAAATTATCTGCAAACCATTCGCCAAGTTCCCAAATAAGTTCAACACCAAGCGAAAAGAATAAACAAAATAGTGCCACTGCCCAAGGAGTAATTTTTTTATAGTCTGTCACTCGTGAAATGATAAACACGCCGAGCATTGCAACCAAATAACCCATAATTGTATGCACAACAATATCTAGCCAAGCAAATGTGTTATAACCAGAAAGTAAACTCCCCCAAATGCCTGCAAAAACAAGATAAATCTCAATACCTAAAAACAAAATGTTTGGAACACGTGTTCTAAAAATAAGTTCAAATAGGTATGGTGCAAACAAGGCAACCATAATTGTAAAACCTGCTGGAACACGATGTTTAGGGTCGCCTTTAACCCAAAAATATATCGTGAATGCAAGAGTGATTGCAATCAGCACACACATTAATGAAAGATTAACAATCTTAAAAATCTTATCTTTTTTAGACAAGTCTTTAAACTTAACTTTAGCCATTTTGCTCCTTTTTAATTTTCATAACTTTTTAAATCGCTTTCAAGTTTAGCAAAAAGTTCTTGATTTTTCTTTAATTTTTCGGTTTCATTATCTACAAGAGCTTTTGGTGCTTTTGCGACGAAGCCTTGGTTTGAAAGCATTTTTGTTGAACGAGAAATTTCAAACTCTAAATCTTTTAATTGACTTTTAATTCTTTGAATTTCCTTTTGATTGTCAACAAGTTCACCCATAGGAATATATATTGTTGCCAAATTTGAGTTAACTTTAACACATTTTTCATTTGTAACTTCTTTTTCTATAAGTGTTGCTTGTGTCCCAAAGCCAAGTTTTGCAATCTCTTTAAGGTTTTCTTGTAAAAGCCTACTATCATTATTTGGCAGACAATAAAGATTTGTGCGTTTATTGTCTGGAACGTTAAACTCGCTTCTTGCAACTCGTATTGCCTTAATAACTTCAATCACTTGGTCAAAATTATTTTTAAGCCCTTTAATTTCCCCTGCTTTTGAATATGACGCAATCATTATGCTTTCTTCATGATTAGGCAATTCTAGATAAATCTTTTCGGTTATAAAAGGAATAAATGGATGGAAAAGTTTAAGCAGATTTTCTAATACATACAGTAAGACATTTTGTGTTGTTCGCTTTTTATTTTCATCATCGCCATAAAGGTCAACTTTGCTAAGTTCAATATACCAATCGCAAAATTTTGAAATGGCAAATTCTTGAATTTTGCCAATAACAACACCGATTGCAAATTTGTCCATATTTTTATTAATACTTTTGATAAGATTGTCAAGTTCGCTTAAAATCCATTTGTCTTTTTGTGCAAGAGTAAGTTTATTTAAGTCTTGAATTTTAATATTTTCCAAATTTCCCAAAACAAATTTTGAAGCATTGAAAAGTTTATTGATAAAAATCTTGGCTTCCTTTGCTTTATCTAGACTATATTTAACATCTTGTCCCATACTCATTCCGCTAACAAGGCTAAGACGAAGTGCATCAGTGCCAAACTCAGCAATGACATCAAGTGGGTCAATTCCATTGCCAAGATGTTTAGACATTTTAATGCCTTTGCCGTCACGAACAATTCCGTTTATAACAACATCTTTAAATGGAACTTTGCCCATAAATTCAAGCCCAGAAAACACCATTTTTGAAACCCAGAAAGTTATAATATCTGGCCCAGTTACAAGTGTATCTGTTGGATAGTAATATTTTAAATCATCGGTTTTATCTGGATAGCCTAAAGTTGAAAAAGGCCAAAGTGCAGACGAGAACCAAGTATCTAACACATCTTTATCTTGATTTATCTTTTTGCTTGAACATTTAGGACATGTGCATACGTGTTCATCTTCGCTTGCAAACACATTACCACAATTCTCGCAATAGAAAACAGGTATTCTGTGACCAAGCCAAATTTGACGTGAAATACACCAGTCTTGAATATTTTCAAGCCAGTTAAGATATTGTTTTTCAAAACGTTTTGGATGGAATTCAACTTGACCTTTTTTAACTGCCTCTATTGCAGGACGAGCAAGTTCTTTCATCTTAACAAACCATTGAGTTGAAATTTTAGGTTCTGTCATTGTTCCGCAACGTTCACAAGTGCCAACTTGGTTTTTATACTTTTCTTTCTTGACTAAACATCCGCCTTTTTCAAGAGCCTTTTCAATAAGTGGACGAGCCTCAATGCGGTCTAAACCTTTAAACTCCCCTGCCACATCTGTAAGTTTGCCTTCATCGTCAATACAAGTGATTATTTCAAGGTTATGTCTAAGTCCAACGTTATAGTCATTAGGGTCATGTGCAGGTGTGATTTTAACAGCACCTGTTCCAAAGCCAATCTCACAATAATCATCTGCAATAAGTTTGATTTTTCTGCCAACCAATGGCAAGATTAAATCTTTTCCAATTTGTCCAGCATATCTTTTATCTCTAGGGTTTACTGCAACTGCAGTATCGCCAAAAAGAGTTTCTGGACGTGTTGTTGCAACAGTTACATAGCCACTTCCGTCAGCAAAAGGATAACGAATATGCCAAAGATTAGTTTGTTGTTCTTTATATACATTTTCATTATCTGAAATTGAAGTTTTGCAGTTTGGGCAATAGTTGACAACACGAGTGCCTTTATAAATAAGCCCACGGTTATAATAATCAACAAAAACATGTTTAACAGCACGACAAAGATTATCATCCATTGTGAAAGCAAGTCTATTCCAATCGCAAGAAATGCCCAAAGCTTTAAGTTGGTCGCAAATTATATTTCCATATTGTTTATACCAATCCCAACCACGCTTTAAAAACTCTTCTCTTCCAATGCCTTCTTTTGTCAGTCCTTCTTGTTTCAATGCCCTAACCAAAACCTCTTCGGTTGCAAGTGCGGCGTGGTCAGTCCCCGGGACCCAAAGAGCATTAAAGCCTTGCATACGCTTTGTGCGAATTAAAATATCTTGAACAGTGTTGTTAAGTGCGTGACCGATATGTGCCTTTCCAGTAACATTTGGTGGTGGCATAACAATTGAATATTTTGCTCGACTATCTGGTTTACTTGAAAAATAACCTTTTTGAAGCCAAGACGAATATAAATCTTTTTCAAAATTTTCTGGTTGATAAGTTTTGTCTAACATAATTTTC
This sequence comes from uncultured Bacillota bacterium, assembly GCA_947088415.1. Classification (GTDB taxonomy): domain Bacteria; phylum Bacillota; class Clostridia; order Christensenellales; family UBA1242; genus Caccovivens. The sequence goes on from CAMUGK010000062.1 coordinate 4,190, forward strand.
TCCATTAAAAGTTTATACCTTAAAGTATAATTAAATTAAACAAAAAAAGCAAATAAATAAAGGTATAAAAAAAAGTTTCTTCGGCTATACCTTAGAAACACAAAAACTTATTGTTTTATAAAGAGTGGCATTGCCACTTACTGAACAATCATAGTTATAAGGGAACACATAACAATTAAAAGTGCGGTTGCTTTTAAAATAAGATAAAGCTTGTCAGAAGTGTTAACCTTTTCAACCTTTCTAACTTTTTTAGTTATAAACCCTGCCATACAAGCCAAAACAATTCCAAACACAAGCAAAACAATGCCAATGATAATGTTTGGCTGAGTAAGTCTAGTTAAAATATTGTTATCTAATAGTAAAGACATAATTTTCTCCAATTAATAGTTAAATTTTAGCATATTAAATTAAATTTGTCAAGAGGTAGGATCAAAATGTGAACAAACTGTTTTTTCATCTATTATAGTCTCTTTACTAATATGCCTATTTGGATACCAATTCGGAGCATATAGTTTTTTAAGATGAACAACATTCTCCAAAGAAAACGCTTTTGCGCTTTTAAGATTTGGCAGAATTATCTTCTCTAACACTTTATTCGAATATAAAAACTCACAACCTGTATGTTCAAGTTCGGGCAAATATAAACTTTTTATTCCAATATTTCGATTTAAAAAACAATCTCCAACTTGCTTAAGTTTAGGTGCATTTAAAAAACTTAAATTTTCATTATGTGTTAAACATCCATTATCAATTCTTTCAAGATTTTCGGCTTCAAGGAACAATAAATTTTTATTATCTCTCATAAAATAAAAATTCATACAAACTAAATTTGGGTTTTTATATCCTATAATACCATTACATTCATTTAATGTTATTTCAACAGGTTTTCCTTTTATTGGTTTGATAATGATCACTTGATTACCATGTTCATCTTTTGTAGTTGATAAATTTTTAATTTTGCCAATGCTTTCTGTAAATGCATCTTCAGTATAATCATATAATTTATATTTAGCACCTAACTTTTTTTGGTTTTTTCTATATATTTTACTGTATGGGAAATATTGTCTAACTTTAGGTTTACATCTATCAAAAATATAATTCTCAGCGACAATATATCTATCCTTATCAAAT
>CAMUGK010000063.1 GCA_947088415.1 uncultured Bacillota bacterium
ATTATTTCACTAGTTTTGTTATAGAATTCAAGCGCTGGCAAAAAGAGCATGACTGACGCTCTCATGCCTGTGCCAAGATTGGCTGGTGATGCCGTGATGAAACCTAAATTTTCATCAAAGGCAACATTAAGATTTTTAATTATTTCATTGTCAATTTTATTTATCTTTCGATATGCTTTTAAAAGGTTAAATCCGCGTTCAATGCACTGCTCTCTGATATGGTCTTCTTCATTTATCATGACAATAATACTTTCATCTTCACTGATTGCAACACCAGAAATATCTTTATTGGCAATAAGTTCTTTTGAAATTAAATGTTGTTCAAAAAGAGCATTGCATTCATTAAGCGAAAGATTTTTTAACGATAAAAAGTTAAACAAATCAAATTTTTCCAAAACTTTACGCACTTGGTTTGTTATAAATAAAGCGTCTTCATCGCTGTTTTGTTTTGTATAAAATTTATAGTCCCCAACATTTCTTGCAAGACGTATTCGAGAAGAAATGGCGATATTGTCATAAATTTCCATTCTTATCTCCTTTTCTTTTGCCCTTGTGTTTTTTGCCAGCATAAAGAACGGCAAGTTGGTTTTTTAGTTCGTCGATTTCTTGATAACAATTTTGACAACCTACAAAACCAGTTTGCATGATTTCTTTATATGAAGTTCCACACTTTGAACATTGATTCATCTTTGCTCCTAAAACTATTTTATGGACTGAAAGATTTCTTTTCAAGAAATCTGTAAGGACACTTTATCGGAAGAGGACTGGGTAGAGAAACCGCGAAGATAGCGAGTTAGATTTGCTTGCAAATCGTGTCCGCGTAACAAAATAGATTTTGATTTGTGACAATTCAAAATTTATTTTACTGAGCGGTGTCTGTACCAACGCCTTTCATTGTAAGTGCAATTCGTTTTTTATTCATGTCAACTGAAAGAATTTTAACATCTACTTTTTGACCTACCTTTAAAACTTCGCTTGGATGACGAATAAAAGCATCTGAAATTTGTGAAATATGAACAAGTCCGTCTTGATGAACGCCAATATCTATAAATGCACCAAAGTCAATAACATTTCTAACAGTGCCAGAAACCACCATGCCTTCTTTAAGGTCTTCCATTGAAAGAATATCACTGCGAAGAGTTGGTTTTGGCATGCTTTCACGAATATCTCGACCGGGTTTAAGAAGTTCCTTTTGAATGTCTTGAAGTGTTGGAAGCCCCATATCACACTCTTTTGCAACCTTTTCTTCGCCTTTAAGTTGAATTAAATTTGGCAAATCTGAAAGTGACCCATTTTTAACATCTTCTTGCGTTTTGCCAAAAAGTTTGAGAAGTTTTTTAACGCCTTCATAGCTTTCTGGGTGAACTGCTGTATTATCTAAAATCTCATCTCCGCCAACAACACGCAAGAAACCTGCACATTGTTCGTAGGCTTTTGGACCAAGTTTAGAAACTTCCAAAAGTTCTTTTCTATTCTTTATTCCTTTTACTTTTGCCCTATAGTCAACAATATTTTTAGCGATTGACATGTTAAGTCCAGAAACATAACTTAATAGGCTTGGAGAAGCTGTATTGATGTCAACGCCGACGCTATTAACACAATCTTCAACCACGCCTTCCAAAACCTCGGTTAAACGATTTTGAGGCATATCATGTTGATATTGCCCAACACCAATCGATTTAACGTCAATTTTAATAAGTTCGGCCAATGGGTCTTGAAGTCGTCTTGCTATTGACACTGCACTACGAAGTGAAACGTCAAAATCTGGAAATTCTTGAGCGCCAAGTTTTGAAGCCGAATAAACCGATGCCCCCGCTTCTGAAACTACCGCATAACTAACTTTGTGAGCACAATGTTTGATAAGTTCTGCGACAAAAATTTCGCTTTCTTTAGATGCTGTTCCATTACCTATTGAAATTATGTCAACTTTATATTTATCTATCAAAGATTTAAGTTTTTCGATTGCTTCTTCTGTTTTAGATTGTGGTGGTGTTGGATAGACAACTGTAGTCGCCAAAACATTGCCATTACAATCAATAACTGCAATTTTACAACCTGTTCTATAGGCTGGGTCAAAGCCCATGATTACATTATTTTTAAGTGGTGCTTCCATAAGAAGAGGCTCTAAATTAACCTTAAACATTTTAATTGCCTGTTCATTGGCAGTGTCTGTCAAGTTATTTCGACATTCTCTCTCTAATGATGGGAACAAAAGTCTATCAAAGCTGTCATCAATCACTTCGGTCATGATTTGATTTGTGTTTTCATTATCTTTTTTGAAATATGAATTGATAACACCAATAATAAGTTCTCTATTAATTTCAACGTTAACTTTAAGGCATTTTTCTTTTTCGCCACGATTGATTGCAAGTATTCTATGAGATGGAAGTTTGCTTACTTCTTGTTTAAAATTGTCATAAGTTTCATAAGTTAAATTGCCTTCTGCTTCTCTATCTAATGCACAAGTTACAAAACCTTTTTTGACAAGAAGTTCACGAAGTTCCTTTCTTAATTCTGCATTATCTGAAATTCTTTCTGCAACAATATCTTTTGCACCAGCAATCGCTTCTTCAACGCTTGGGACTTCTTCGGTTATATATTTTTTAGCTTCATCTTCAATCACAAATGCCTTGCTTTGTGCTTGCAAAATGTCAGCAAGTGGCTCTAACCCTTTTGCAATAGCAACTGACGCCCTTGTTTTACGTTTTGGTTTGTATGGGCGATAAATATCTTCAACTTCAGTCATGGTATTAGCATTTTCAAGTGCTACTCGAAGTTCTTCCGTCCATTTGCCTTGTTCTGTTATAGTTTTCTCAACCTTAGCCTTTTCTTCATTAAGATTGCGAAGATATTTAAGCCTATCTGCAAAAGCACGAAGTGTTTGGTCATCGCAAGTGCCATGCATTTCCTTTCTATAACGTGCAATAAAAGGTATTGTATTACCTTCATCAATCAAGTTTATAATATTTTGTGAATACTCAGTTTTTAATCCAAATTCACTTGCAAGTTTTTGTATAATGTCCATTATTTTATTCTCCTTAAAATTTTTTCTATCTTTTGTTTTTGATTTTCAAGTTCAGGCGACTCCAAAAAATTATTTTGTATTTCACTTGAAATCATTTCATAGATTTGAACTCTTTCAATTGGTTTAGGGTCATACATAAGATTTGCTGTATTCCCCAGTGCAATCTTGCCTTCAAGGTTCATATCTATTGGAATATAACTATCACTGCCTAAACTTACTGTAAGTCCTTGACCCAATAACATCTGCAGGTTTACAGCACCCTTACCCAGCATCATATCTGAAAGCGGAGTAAGAATAATATAAGCATGATTAAAATATAAAACTTCGGCGTCGTCTTTATCTAAAAAGTTGCAACCAACACAATAACACTTTCTATCTAAAAAGCCAAAATCTTCTAAAACTTTGGCTGGCGACTTTCCATAAAGTTTATCTAAACTTCCCGCTTCATCAAGCGTCCTTAAAAAGTTTAAATAAATTGGCAGTTTTTCTTTGCCAGTAAAGTCGCTTAATTTGCATAAATCTTCTTCTGAAAAATCCAAAATATTGTCAATATAAATTCCAATTTTAATTTTATCTTGCTTTTGCATTAAATCATCAACTTGGCTTTTAAATAAATTAAAATCTTGAATACTCTTTCCATAAATCAGCACACTTCCTGTCAAGTCAAATTCTAACATAGTTTGAACAGCTGAGTTAACTTCGTGAGTGATAAGCGTAAGTTCACTAACCTTGCTTTCAAGATTTTTTAAAACCATATAGCGATTTATTTCTTTAATTTCTTCATTTGTTAATAAATCACTTAGATTGTCACTAATTTCCAACGCTTTCTCAAAAGGCAGAAACTCAAAACACACACTTTTTAAAGCATTACAAAAAGAATTTATATAAAAATCTGTTTGCTTATTTTTAGCCATGCTTTTTTGCATAAAACTCCTTCTTTCTGCCTAAATTATACTATAAAAGGGGGCAAAAAGGCAAATGAAAGAGCGAGATATTTTGCATAGTGATGTAAATAATTTTTTTGCTTCTGTCGAATGTGCCACCCGTCCCGAACTTATTGGCAAACCTGTCGCAGTAACTGGCAACCCCAAAAAGCGAACTGGAATTATTCTCGCTAAAAACGAAATTGCAAAAAAACAAGGTGTTAAAACAGGACAAACAATCTGGGAAGCGCAACAATGTTGCCCACTTCTTGTTTGCCTGCCACCACATTATGACCTTTACGAAGAAATTTCAAAAAAACTTCATGCAATTTATTTAGATTACACTGACAAGGTTGAACCATTAGGACTCGATGAATGTTGGCTAGACGTAACTGGATGTCAAAGATATTTAGGCAAAAACCCTAAACAGATTGCCGACGAAATTAGAGAAAGAGTTAAAAAAGAATTCGGTTTTACTGTTTCTGTTGGCGTTTCGTTTAATAAAATATTTGCTAAACTCGGCTCTGACATGAGAAAGCCAGACGCCACAACATTGATAGACCAATCTAATTTTAAAGACTTGACTTACAACCTGCCATTAACTGCAATTGTTGGAATTGGCGGACGATTAGAGAAAAAGTTTAACAAAATTAACATTAAAACTATTGGACAATTTGTTAAACTTGAAGATAATTTTTTAAAATCTTTTATGACAATAACTGGGGTTGAACTTAAAAAAGAACTTCTTGGAATTGACGAAAACCAAGTGTTAAGTTATTATCATCTTCCACCACCAAAAAGTATTGGTAATGGTTCGACCGCCATAAGAGATTTAATAGCCCGAGACGAGATTTCTAAACTTATATATTTTCTTTCTGAAAAGGTCGCTACCCGTCTTATCAATCAAGGATATGTCGCTCGCACAATAGGCATTTCTGTCAAGACTAATGAGTTAAAGCGTTACGGCAAAAGTCATGTGATAAGTCCGACCAACAAGGCAAAAGAAATAGCCGAAAATGCTTTAACTCTTTTAGATACTTTTTGGGATTATGATTTCCCAGTCCGAGCGGTTCGCGTTCGCACTTCAAATCTTGAAAAAGAAAAAGCCGAACAACTTTCATTATTCGACCCACCGCGTAAAGACCCTAGCAAAGTGATTAATGCAATCAATAATAAATATGGGCATATAGCCCTTGCCAGCGACAAAACAGATTTTATCAATTCTTCCAAAAATCCACATGAAGATTAGATTTGATTTACTTTTCTTTTAAAGAAAAGTAACAAAAGAAAATCAAACAAAAG
>CAMUGK010000064.1 GCA_947088415.1 uncultured Bacillota bacterium
ATTTACTCGACGTAAATTGAAATTTGCAAATGTTCGTATTACCTAAAATTTTTTATGTCGATTATTTCTCGATAACATTTTAGCTAATTAAGAATATTTGTTTCTCGTTACAACATTTTGTTATAACAAATATGTAGTTGTCAAAGTTCTATTGCTGGCAGGAGCAACAGCCCCTTTCTGCGTGTCAGCATGGTAATCATATCACACTCATAATACCCATGTCAACACTTTTTTCAAAAAAAATAAAAAAAATGCAAACTTTTTTTCGGGTTTTTTCGTAAACAGCCAAAAACCCGCCTACACACCGCCGAGTGTTCGCAAATTTAACAAATTTTAAAATTAAAACAAAGGTAATTTCCCCCTTCTTAAAATAAGGTTTAAAGGAATTTATGATAAAATCTAACTATATTATTATATATAAAATAAAAAACCTCGAAAAACTTTTCGAGAATTTTTAATAAGTTTTAATATTTTATACCTTATGGTAAAAATTATTTACGAAAGACATATGCTTATATTTTTCTATTATTTGTCTTATTCTTTTTTATTTTTCTCCTTCAATTTGCACAAAATCAGGTGTGCCGGGTTTGAAATCAGCAAGTTTAATAAAATTATCTGTATATTCTTTGAAATATATTGCTTTTAATGTCGCAAGTTCTTCTGGTAAAAGCAAGGTTTTATCAACTACTAGAGCTGAAGACGAAGAAATATAAAGGAACATATATCTATTACCATCAAGCGTTTTGCAAATAGCGTTATCATAGTATTTTGAAATGTGTAATACCTCGCCATAAATTTCTTCTTTAGCCGCAATCCCACCTTTATAGAATTCGTATTCATATATAGTGGCCGGTATAGATTTTTGCAAATCTTTTTTAATCGATTGCTTTAAAATTACAAATAAAGTCATTATAAGAAGAGAAAACAAAAATAATCCAAACATAATCCCAGATAAATCTGTTTTTTCTAAATAATAAAATATGAAGATTAATACTATAAAAACAAAAGCAAAAGCGAGTGAGTCTATTATTCCCTTGTTGTATAGTTTACGTAATGGTGCACTTAATTCCTTTTTTACTTCTGTTGTATACTCCGTGCGGACTTTAATTGTGTTCTTTTCGGTTATCATATTCACCTTCGATAATGCACTGGTAAATATATTACCATAAAACTGCATACCTGTCAATATTTTAGAACAAATTATAATTTATCCCTTTAAACATAAAAAATAGCCATTATACCTCAGTGAAATATAAGACTATTTGTTGGTCACAGAAAAATTTATTTATAAAACTTTTTTACTCTTTTTTAACATTCTACACAAACAATTTTATTGTTATTTTTTAACTTTTCAATTAATCTATAGGTTTCTTTCTCTTCTTGTTGTGCTTTAAATTCCATAACACTCTGCTCATCTTGCTTTCTTTGAACCAAACCATTCCAGTCTGTTTTATCATAAGAACACTTCTTGGAAGTCAAATTATCTAAATTGCATTGAATTTCAGCAATCACTTGTGGTGTAAAATATTCAGCACCAACCCTATTAGAATAATCAAATTTTTCGTCAGCACTAATTTTATTAGAGCCTAACATTCTTCTCATCATTTCGTTTACTCCATCAACCTGAGTATAAATTCTACCCTCGTTAGGTTTCATACATACACGTGATAAACAATGTGTTATACCAGTGCATTTAATTACTCCGTTTCCATATAAAACATATTCTGCAGTATTAATATGCGTTCTATATAACACTCTTTGCCCCTCAGGTAAATTCATATCATAATTCATAGGTCTTTTTTCAACTTCAATATATTTTCCTTTTCCTATTTTTCTGTAAGGCATAATAACTTCTCCCTTTAAAATATTTGTCCGCGGAGTATTATAACTTAACATATAATAAAAGTCAATAGTAAATTTTAAAATTTTTAATAAATCTTTCTTTAATTATAATCAAACTGCTTTTTTCGACAATTTTGATGATATTATAAGGTTTATAAGAAAAACTTTTAAAGAGTTAAATATTAAAAATTGCCTTCACGGATTAAGACACACATGTTCTGCAAATCTTTATTTCTTAGGAGCAAATGATAAATATAGACAATTACAACTAGGACATAAAAGTATAGTTACCACAAACAATATTTATACTAACATAAAAGAAAACATACCAAAATCTAAACTTCTTGAATTATATGGACATCTATACCCTAGTTTTGACTAGACTTTTGACTAAACTTTTTACACAAAACGTGACACAAACGAAAAAAGCCATACAACATATTGATTATGTTATATGACTTTAATACTACTGGTGGAGAATAAGAGATTCGAACTCTTGACCTCCTGCTTGCAAGGCAGGCGCTCTAGCCAGCTGAGCTAATCCCCCAAACATTCAAGCGTTGATAGATTATCATAAAAAATAATATTTGTCAACACTTTTTCATTAAAATAAATAATTTTTTTTAAAAATTTTATTTTAAATATCAAAAAAGAACTTGATTTTTCAAGTTCTTTTTATATTTAGGCTTCAAGTTCAACATCTTGAGTTTGAGTTTGATTGCCATAATGTGCTTGATACCAAAGTTCAAGTCCTAAAGCAGTCGCTTCTTCCTTAGATAAAGCTTTTGTTCCGATATTTTTTTCTGAACTCAATGTTTCAATGCTATATTCTCCATCTTTATCTTGAACAAGACGTTTAACATTTAAACGATAAGTTCCGTCATCTTGCAAAGGTGTTTCAACTGAAAACATTTGCTCTGGAGTATTAACACCAACAATACCTGTGTCTTCATTAACATCAGTAACTACTGTTTCTTTCTCTGAAAGAGCGGTTGTAACTTGATTAATTCTATCTTTTACATCTGACGAGTAATTAGCCTCTTTAACATTTTCAAAAACAGAAATTTCACTCCAATCGTCAGGATTCTTAGAGCTATTTTGTTCATCAAGCCAATCCATAACATTATTTGTTTTAAAAGTTTTTTCTTCCATCTTAACTGAAACAGTAACGTTAACATTGTCGCCGTCTTTAGTTCTTCCTTCAAAAACTAAAAGAACTTTATTGCCAGTAACACTGAAACCTTTAAAGCCATTAACTTTGTTAAGTTGAGAATTTTTCTTTACAACCCAATTACTAATTGTTGAAACTTGTTCAGCACTAGGATCAAAATCTTGTTTGTCGTCTTCAAGCCCAGAAATAACATCGTCTTTTGCATTGCTGCCTGCACTAAGGCTTGCTTTCTGGTGTTCAGAAATACCAACACCAACAGCAATTGCAGCAATAAGCAAAATACAAGCCCCGGCAATAATTCCTTTAAAAGCCTTAGGGTGAGCTTCTTTATATCTAGAAATTCTCTTAAGAATTCCTTCCTTGCTTACAGATTCAGCACGACCTCTAAGTCCTGTTGCATTGTCTGTATCAATATTTGCATATGTTACGGTTTTACTCATAATAAAGTTCCTCCTTTATTTTCAAAGATATTATATCACTATTTTATGCTATTGTCAATAGGCAATTTTAAGAAAAACATCGTTTTTAAGGTGTTTTTATATCTTTTTCTATATATTTTACGCTGTTTTAAGGTTATTATGTTTTTAAATCTATAAAAGTCTATTTAATTTTCAAAAGCTGAATCATCCAAATATGTTGTCATAAGGTCTGCACAATGCGCTAAAAAACAATTTGGATATTTATTAAAAACTGATGAGATTGAATAACTTCCACCTTTTACACGCAGGTCATATTCTCCCATATGCCAGTTAATAGCAAGAGCTTCTTCTCTTGTAAGTTTCATAAAAGCAGATAAAATATATACAGATTTCTCGCCATGACCATATGGTAGAGCTTCGTCCATTTTGTAACAAGGCTCTTGCACCCATACACCGTCACGTTTTACATTTTTTGTGTCTATCTTGTAGCAATCCACCTTGCAAACATCATGAAACAAGGCAATAATTGCCACGCTTTCAGGACTAATGCGTTTTTCCCAATCTTTGCCATATTCATTTTGAACAAGCTTTAAAAAACGTTTATAAACATTAATTGAATGTAGGCATAACCCACCCTCAAAAACATTATGCCTTCTCAAACTTGCAGGTGCAGTGAAAAAATCAGACTTTTCAAGCCATTCAATAAGTTCTTCACAGCCCTCACGTTCAATATTGTCATAAACAATTTCCAAAAATTCTTCTTTATAATTTTGCCAATCCATAATTTCTCCTTATTCATTCATTATAGCACAAACACACAATTTATCAAACCAAAAAAACAAAAAAGCATATCAACAAGATATGCTTTTTGTGCTTGGTGGTCTACCCGGGGCTCGAACCCGGGACCCCTTGATTAAAAGTCAAGTGCTCTACCAACTGAGCTAGTAGGCCAAAATCTGGGGAGGCACCAAAAGTTTTTAGCGCGGACACGCCTTTGGCTAACCGCTAAACTTTCGGTCCCCCGTCCCAATCTCCCTCCATTTAAGGTTGCAAACCTAAAAACAAGATTTTTATGTTTGCTGATTGGAATAGGTTGAAATTTCTTCCTCGCCTAATCTTCGCATTAAGAGTTGCGACAAATCGCATAGCGATTTCGTTTGGTCGCAATAGCAAAAAATCTAACGTCAGGCGACCACTTACTAAAGCAAGCCGAGTAAAAGTGCAGATTTTTTGCATGGCTGGGGTGGCAGGATTTGAACCTACGCATGCAAGAATCAAAATCTTGTGCCTTACCACTTGGCGACACCCCATTAAATTAAGTGGCCAATTTAAATCCTTCTTCCCAAGCAACGCTCTACTTTTGCAAATATAAGCTATGGCAAATCGCGTGCGATTTTGCTGTGGCTGGGGTGGCAGGATTCGAACCTACGCAATGTTGGAGTCAGAGTCCAATGCCTTACCGCTTGGCGACACCCCAATGGTGCATAAATTCTTTTTTTAACCTAAAAGTTAAATCTGGGGTGGTCTAAGAGGATCGAACTCTTGACCTCCAGAGCCACAATCTGGCGTTCTACCAACTGAACTAAGACCACCACGTCGTCGTAACCGAATAGGTGTGGTGCTCCCGGAAGGATTCGAACCTTCGACCTTTGCCTTAGAAGGGCACTGCTCTATCCAGCTGAGCTACGGAAGCCCATGGAGCAGGTGAAGGGAATCGGACCCTCGCAACCAGCTTGGAAGGCTAGTGTTCTACCACTGAACTACACCTGCA
>CAMUGK010000065.1 GCA_947088415.1 uncultured Bacillota bacterium
CAATATTGTAAATGAAAATGGCACTTATAAATTTAAACGCAATGAATCATCTACTTTAATATTCGATTACAACAATTTAAGTTTTGAATTAGAAATTCAAGTTTCAATTAAGCAGGGTGCAAACGATATTTTACTTGATAATGCTAAAATAGAGTTTACTAGTGGTGTGACTTACCAAGATATTGCATCACGTCTTGAAAATCGTGGAACAACTGTTATTGAAGATGCTACTTACTTAAAAGCGTCAACGGAAGAGATTAATAATGTAACTTATCTTAAAGTTAATGATAGTTATTGGTATCTTGAAAATGAAAAAGCTGCTACAAAAATAGATATTAATTTTATAGCAACAAGAGGCATTGCAGGTTTCAATGAATATGATGGTGCTTATTATACAACAGGCACAGACAGCACAAACAACAGCACAATCACTTATAGACCAGTTGGCGGAAATGGATTGTTTGGATTAGACTCACAAAATGTTTACACAATCTTTAAGGTAACTAAAGGTAAAGATACAATCTTTTATATGGTTGTTCCAACAATAATTTCAAGAATAGGTTCAATTTTTGGAATTTATGATGATATTCTTGTCGATGATCAACCAACCACTCAAGTTGCAAAGATTGAAGACCTTATCAGTAATGACTTTAAAAAGTTGATTGACGAACACAAATTTATGACTGTTAAAGCAGGGCAAGATATTGTCATTGCAAGACATTATGAAAGTGATGTTGACTTCAATCAAACAGCAGCAGGCTTATATTATCTTAAAAATAAAGAAAAAAACACAAATATATCAATCTCAATTTTAAATAATGAATTTACTACTCAAGGCCTTGGATCAATTCGAGCTTTTGACACTTTGTCAGAAGAAGATAAAAAACTTCTCAATGTTACTGAGGGCGATGTTGTGCTTCGTCTTAATCATTTGACAAAAGATTATGCGACTTATGGCTATATCACATTAATGGCAAACGTTACAATAACTGGTGGCTATACACAAACCTTCTATTTCACAGTTCGTGTTGAACCTGATGCAGAAATTCAGCATGTTATGTATCCTTACAGCGAAAATGAAGAATATGTTATATCAAAACTTGATGGACTTGGCAATTTTATACCAGAAGTTCTCTATCTTGATAGACCACATGATGAAAAAACATTATGCCCTAACAAATATAGATTTAATATTAAAATTAATGGTGAATTAAACAGAGATTTAACTTATCGTGACTATATTTTTAGTGTAAGTGACGAAGAAAGCAAACTAAACCCATACACTAGTGAAGATGGTTGGGGAAAACTTGTTTCTTTCGATTGGAATAAAACAAACGAAGGGTCAATTCTTACAATAACTCCAAAACCAGAATCTGGCAAACTTACAATAATTGTCCGTCGAAGTTATGACAGTGTTGTTGGTGGAATTAGTGATTACACAATTATTGTCAATGATGACAACAGCAAAAATTTTGCTCTTGAATTTCCAAATGATAATGTCAAATTTGAAAATGGAGAATATATTTGGAGAGTTAAGAGAACGGGAAGTTATCCAACAACTACAATCAACCTTATTAATAAAACAATTCAAAATGGTGGAGAAGTTATTTCAATCGTTCCAAACGAATTGAATGTAATACCAGTTATGCCGAATGAAAAACCTTGCACATTATATTATAACAATCGCGTTGCAAGTGCAAAAATTAATTCACAAGGTCAACTTGATGAAAATGGAATTGAAGTTGAATCTAACACACTGCTTTTAGACCTTGCAGAATATTTAGATAAAGAATATGCTTTTGATGCTTATCTATATTCTCAATATGGACTTCTTGGAAGTTTAAGAATAGAAATTGAGGGTAGTGTAGTTTATTCAATTGAAAAAGATGAAACAGCAATCAATGCAAGCGAAAGCAGAGATTTGACAGATTTCTTCTCTATTACTTCAATTAATAATGATAGTGAAAATGTTTCTCACAATGGACTTCCACAAGGAGTTACAGAAGTTGACGAAGCTCCAGAAAATGCAGAGATTTCAGGTTATGCTTATGCTGTTGGAGATGCGGAAATAACAGAGCAACAAATTGATAATGTTGAGATTAAAAATAATAAACTTAACACCTTTGCAAGCCCAGTTGATAATAAGATAAAGATAAAAGTTACATTAAATATATATTATATATATAAACTATCAACAACAACCACAAATGAAAGTGGAGAAGTAACTACAGAAAGTCTAGTTTATACTGTTAATACCTTTACATTTAGTTTTGATGTAGATATTCTCAAAAATCTTTTCAATAAAGATAACACTGTTTTTGATAAAGACAACATTCAAACTTTAGGCGGAAGAGATCAAGTTTTAATTTCAGCAGGAAATAAATTATTGCGTTTTGCCGACCTTGTAAAAGGTTCTTTAGACGCTGGGTCAAATATTGCAAACCGAGTTGTCTTCACTTGGAAGGCTACTCGTGGTGGCAATGCATTTGAAGATGGTTGTTCATTCAATGAACTAACCAAGGAAAATACAGGTATAGTTTTAATCCAAACTAAAGAGGTGTCAGAACTTACCGAAGCCACAGCATTAATAACAATCGATTTATACAAATCTCTTTCTGATGAAAAACCTTATTCAACAATTCAGGTTAATTACACTTTCGTAGTTGAGCCAAATGTTACAATTTCTCCAAATTATCCAAAACCAGAAGTTAAAGAAGATAAGGATTATCAAGAAAACGGTCTTGGCGTTGAATATTTTGAAAATGGAAAAGAAATTAAGGCAGACGAAGACTTTATAAATGCAAAAGCGCCTTTTGCTGACGAAAATAGATTTGTTATAACCGAAAAAGAAGTTTGGAGATATGATAAAGTTTCAGACGCTGGCTCGGGATTTGATTTCAATTTTGGAAAAGTTGATTTAAATTCAAAAATCAAAGTTGAAATTTCTGAAATTTCAAACGTTACAATATTTAATCTTGATGAAAAACCTAGCGGAGAATATAATGGAAGCATTACAGATAACCCAGAATATTTCATCTCGCAAGGCAGTTTGATTTATACAAATGACGAAGAACATATCAATGCTAATATGCAATTCTTGTTTGGCGAATGGAAACAAGATAGAGGCGCAAACACTTACAGCGCTCAAGACAATGGCGACAGAGCATATGTCACATTCCTTATGACATGCAATAGCGTTGTTGAAACCTATACTGTTGAAGTTCTTTCAAAAACCGAACAACTTTTCAATGTTAAATTTAACACAGTAAATTCAAACACTAATGACGGCGTTGAAACTTTCTATGTTGACAATCTTACCAAGTCGACAAATATTTTTGAAGAAGGACGTGTTGTTACGGCAAAACTTAAATCTCCTTCAGAAGGCAACAGCAATCTTGAAAGTGATTTATCAAACAAATTCCAAATGTTGTTTGAAAAATTTGAGAATAATGAATATAGTTATAAAATTGTTCATGGCGTTAAATTTAGTGTTAAAGATATTGGACAAGAAGTTGCTGTAGATTTGCATTCGTCATTCGCTGGATTTAAGTTTGTTGGCATCTATGTTGATGGCAAAGAAATTAAAGAAGCAAATACCAACTTGTTATTAGATGAAACTGTTAAGTATGAAAATCCATTTATACCAAAATTAGATAAAGATTTGGTTGATTATTCAGTTAACATCTTTAACACTCTTCCAAAAATAGCTTCAAGAGTTCAATTGTTGTATAACGGAATTATTGTTGACCCAAGCAGAATGAATGGCGAGATACAATTGTATGATTCTAAGGGTGGACAAACAACAACAGTAGATTACTCAATTGAACAGACAAAAGATGAACTTGACAAAGAACTTTCTGTTACAGAATTTAAGTTTGTTTATGACAATGGCAATGAAAATTCAACAAATTCTAGCAAAGTTGAAAATGAGATTGAAAACAGACAATACTCTTACACAATTTCACTTGATTTTGACGTTGAACAAAAAATTACTTTTGTTGAAAAAAATGGAGAACTAAGAGTTTCAAGCAAAAAGTATAATGAAATTGATACAAGTTCGACAGATATGCTTGTTGAAAAAGCAAAACTTTATCATAAGAGTGCAAATGATACTTCAGCGTTATTCACTCAAAAAGATTTTGAAGAAGAAAACAGACGACTTGAATTATCAGTTGTGGGTTTGGAAAGCGCTTATGATGATGAGACTGACGATGAACTTAAAGCAATCCTTGACCAATTTGAAGGAATTGATAAACCATATTATGGCTCAACTTCAAATAGATACCTTTCAATTGCTCCACGTAAAATTGGAGGAGGAACTTCAGGACAGACTTATGATTATCGCATTGAAGCGGAAGGCGCACAGAATAAAGGCAATTATGCACTTCTTAAAATCACTTACTCAGTTACATTGACTATTGATGGCAAAGAAATAACTTATACTCAAAATTATTATGTTGTTTATTTCATCAAGTCAGATTATCGAATTTTCTATTCAGGTGCAGAAGTTAAACCTGACGTAAAAAATGGCTATAAAGTTACAAACAAAAATGCTCCTTATGAAATAAATAAAGAGGGTAATAATGGCATTTATGAAAGTGTTGTAGTTGCTGGTGGTGCAAACACAACTAAAGATAGAATTGTCAAAGTTATTCATAAAGTTCCTGGGGACTCTGATGTCGGAGCTTCTGACTTTACATTTGTAATGAAATTAGATGAAAAAGAAGACGGTTCAACTTATAACGATACAACAAATGTAGACAGAAAGTTGAATGATTTGGTAGAAGAAGGATATGGCTGGGAAAAGGATAATGAAGAAAAGCCAACATTCTATACTTGGAAAAATCCAGAAAATGTTACAGCACAAAATGCCGAATTTGTTTGGAGCAATGTTAAAACAGTTGAGTTTGGCACTCAAAAATATAAACTTGTTGCAACAGATAGATATGGCTACACTTTTGAAGTTTACATCACTTTGTCAAAACAAAATTCAATCAATCCTGCAATAAATTATAGTTCTGCTTTAACAGAAGGCGATAGTTTTGATTTTGGTCTTTCAAATTATGAACTTGTTTCATTGGATGAAGCTGAAAAACAATTGGTTGTAAGCCTTGCTCCAGAATCTTCATCAAGCACAAAGACAACACTTCTGCCAATCTCTGGCATAAATGAGGCTTGGGTGTTTGACAAACCATTCA
>CAMUGK010000066.1 GCA_947088415.1 uncultured Bacillota bacterium
CTTCTGAAACAAGACGGAGTGCATATGGGAATTCTTCTTCAGTTGGAATAACTGGCTCGAGTGCACGTTCTGCCAAAGCACCATGGCCAATTTCACGTCTGCCTGGGCTTTTAATTCCGCGTGCTTCGCCTGTTGCATAGGCTGGCATATTATAATGATGAACATAGCGATTTACTTCTTCATCGTCAAGGCCTTCAAGTTTTTGCATATCTGAGACTGTGCCAAGAGTGAGTGAAGTGAGAACTTGAGTTTGTCCACGAGTGAAAAGTCCACTGCCATGAACTCTTGGGAGAAGTCCATTATCGCACCAGATTGGACGAATTTCTGTAAGTTTTCTTCCGTCTGGACGAATGCCTTTATTAATGATTTTTGCTCTAACCTTTTCTTTAGTCATTTTGTAGAGAACGTCACCGATTTCACGTTCACAATCTGGATAAATTTCAGCAAAGTGTTGTTTTACTTCTTTATCAACTTGGTCTTGACGAGTTTGACGTTCTTCTCTATCAAAAGTATTTAAAGCATGGTCTAAGAGTTTATCTGCAAACTTGCGAACATCATTATTGATTTCTTCAGGAATAACATAATATTCAATCTCTTTATTTTCAGGCTTGCCAATTTTCTTTTTAACACCGCTAATAAATTTGCAAATCTTTTTAATCTCTTCATGAGCAAACAAAATTCCGTCACGGAAGATTTCTTCAGGAATTTCTCTTGCACCACCTTCAATCATTAAAACTGCATTCTCAGTTCCTGAAACAGTCAAGTGCATATCACTTTTTTCACGTTGTTCAGCGTTTGGGTTTAAAATATATTTGCCGTCAATAAGTCCAACAACGACCGAACCTGTTGGGCCAGCAAATGGAATATCACTGATTGACAAAGCAAAGCTTGAGCCAAGCATTGCAAGAGTTTCTGGCTCAATATCTGGGTCAACAGAAAGTGCTGTTGCAACAACACAAACATCGTGGAAAAATCCTTTAGGGAAAAGTGGTCTTAAAGGCCTGTCAATAAGACGAGAAGTGAGTATTGCCTTGTCGCTAGGTCTGCCTTCACGTTTTTTAAATCCCCCTGGGATTTTACCGACTGAATACATTTTTTCTTCAAAGTCAACAGCAAGTGGGAAGAAATCAATCCCTGGGCGTGGTGCTTTTGACATGGTTACATTAACCATAACAACAGTTTCGCCACAGCGAACAAGACATGAACCATTTGCTTGTTCACAAAGTCTGCCAGTTTCAAAAGAAACAGTTCTTCCACCTATTTTAATTTCAAAAATTTTAGCATCTTCTTTCATAATAAATCTCCTTTTATGCTAATAGCACTTTTTTACAATTTTTTAAGATTTCTCAAATTCGCTAATGCTAACCCTTTTCTAAGGTCGTAAGATTCTTCGACTTCGTTTCACTCCGCTCAGAATGACATATACGTGTCATGTTAAGCAAGGTTGCATTAGCAACCGCCGTCGAAACATCTTTTAGACAAGATTCTTCACCAGCCCCTTCGACTACGCTCAGGACTCACTTCGTTCGGCTCAGGATGACAAAAGCAATTTGGTCGCTTTCGTTAAGTTTAAAAAAGGGTTGCAAAATACATGCCCCCTAATTTATTTAACTTCACGAATGTTAAGTTCTTTGATAACCTTTCTGTAAGCTTCAATATCTTTTTCTTTAAGATAAAGCAAGAAGCCCTTTCTTTTGCCGACCATTTGAAGAAGACCACGACGAGAGTGATTGTCGTTTGGGTTTGCTTTCAAGTGTTCGTTTAAGTGATTGATTCTTTCAGTCAAAAGTGCAAGTTGAACTTGAACAGAACCAGTATCATTTTCAGAAAGTTTGAACTTTGCAATAATTTCTTGTTTAGATTGCATAATTTCCTCCTATTTATATTTTTCTAGATAACGAAGTCTTGCGTCAGAAGGTCTCGACAAAACTGCGTTAACTTTTTTTCGACATTGGCATTATAACACATTAAAAATTATTTGTAAAGTATTTATTCAAAAATTAAAAAAATTCTTTCTTTTTTTCTATTTTTTCATCAACACGAGAGATATAATCTTCAATAAATTTAGGATTTGGCAATCGTTCAATGCGATGTTCAACATTAAACACACGTTTACTCATCGCCCCCGCTCCAATGGCTATGATTGACTTTGTTTCTTCCATGCTGTCAACATTAAAGGTGCAAGGTTTATTATCTCGGAAGTAACCCACATTTTCAAGTCCGCCTAATTGATGTTTTTGGCGATACATATAATAAGGTTTATAGCCATTTTCGGCAAGAGTTTTTTCGGCATAATCTATGCTTTTAATTACATCTTTTTGATAAATACCTGATGTGTCAAATTTGAGCAGTCCACCATTTTTTATTGACAGTGTATGAATTGTTATATTTTCTGGAAAGAGTTCAAGTGCTGTTGTGATTGTCTTTTTAAATGTGGCAAACTTTTCGTTTGGGAGTCCTGCAATAAAATCCATATTAACATCAAAGCCTTTTTCAAGAGCAAGAGTATATGCAGACAGGACATCTTTAACTGAATGTTTTCTGCCAATTCGTTTAAGTGTGGCTTCGCAAAAAGTTTGCGGATTGATTGAAATTCTTGTCACGCCATATTTTTTTAAGACATCTAGTTTTTCTTTTGTGATTGTGTCTGGGCGACCGCACTCACAAGTAAACTCATTGCATGAAAAATTAATTTGTGACAAAAGTCTATCCAACTCTTTAGGTGTTAAAACCGAAGGTGTTCCGCCACCTATATATATACTTTTAACAATAAGCGACCTTTTTGCTATTATATTTTTAACGGCCTCGAGTTCTTTCAATAGGCAATCTATATACAATTCAACTTTATCTTGGACTTTATCTAATTGGTTTGAGATAAAAGAGCAATACAAGCATCTTGTTGGACAGATTGGAATATTTATATACAAATCGACTTCTTTATCATTTTTAACAATAAATTTTTGATTTTTTAATATGTTTGCCACGAGTTTGGCTTTATCTTTACTAACTCTATAATCCTTTTCTAAAACTTCGGCAACTAAAGTTTCTTTAATTTCTCCGTTTTCTATCATATCTCTGGCAAACTTGGTTGGACGAATGCCTGTTAAACTCCCCCATGGAAGAGTTTTATTTAAAAGTTTAGACAAAGCGTCATAAAGATTATTTTTAACTATTCTTTTTCTTATGCTTTTATCTTTCAGTTCACTTAAATTTTCTGGCATCTGACTTTGAAAAAAGTATTCCTTATCTATATTAAGGCTTGGACAAGAAATTTTAAATTTATTTTGCAGAGTTTGTCCATTTTTATTTTCTATATGTTCAACTTGTATATCTTCATTAGCCTCAAAAAGATTGACAAGGTCGATTAAATCTAAAGACAATTCTTCTTTATTAGATTTTACTTCCACCCTTCACTCCTTTTAACATCTTTCACGCCTTTAATGCCAGAGATGAGAGCAATGACTTTATTAAGTTCATCTTTATTTTTAACCCTTACTGCAATTACAGCATGGAATGTATCGCCAATCTCTCTTGCTTCAAAGCCTGTGATTGTTACACGCATATTTGTAATCACCGTTGTAAATTTGGCAAGGTTGCCATCTTTCTTTTCGGCAATAATGCGAATTGAAGCCAAGAACGAGCTATCTTCTTTTTCCGACCACTGTGCTCTGATAATTCTCTCTTCTTCAAGCGCTTTAACATTTGGGCAATTGCATCTATGAATTGTTACGCCTTTTCCACGAGAAATATATCCGATAATTTCATCGCCATCAATTGGATTGCAACAGCCTGCAAAGCGAACAAGCATTCCACTATCTCCGTCAATTAAAACGCCGTCTTTATTAGCCTTAATATTGACAATTTGTTGTGGTTTTGGCGTAGGAGCATTATCTTTATTATATAATGTTGTAAATTTCCCTAAAACTTGTGATGGCGTTAGCGACCCACTTCCGATTGAAGCGTAAAGTTCATTCAATTCATTCATTTTGAATCGGTCTAACACTTGTTTGATATAACTTTCTGTGAAAAGTTTATTGCCATCAAGTTCTCTTGCTAGGACAAGTTCATCAAGCATGATTTTGCCATTTTTGATGTTTTCTTCTTTAAGTTCGGTTTTAAAAAATGTTCTTATTTTACTTCTTGCACCATTAGTCTTGGCAAAAGACAGCCAATCTCTTGACGGCCCTTTAGTGTGAGATGATGTAATAACTTCAACAATATCTCCATTCTTTAACTCTGTTGTGATAGGTTTCATTATTCCGTTGACTTTAACACCTATGCACGAATTGCCGATATCTGAATGAATGGCATAGGCAAAGTCGATTGCTGTTGCACCATCTGGAAATTCTATAACTCTGCCCTTTGGTGTTTGAACAAAAATTACCCCACCGTATAGGTCAGATTTTAATGCTTCGACAAAATCTTGTGATGAAAGGTCTTTGCTTTCTTCCACCAATTCTCTAAACCAAGTGACACGTTTGTCAAACTCGGTTTTTTTGTTTTTATTTTCTTTATAAAGCCAATGTGCAGGTGCTCCAAACTCGTTTTCTCTATGCATATCCTGTGTGCGAATTTGAATTTCCATTGGATGATGATTTTCAACAATAACTGTTGTATGGAGTGATTTATATCCATTAGGTTTTGGATTGGCAATATAATCTTTAAATCTGCCTGGCATTGGTCTATACATTGCATGAATTCGACCGAGAACTGTATAGCATTCTTCAATTGTATCTACAATAACTCTCATTGCAACAAGGTCATAAATTTGGTCAAAAGAAAGGTTTTTATTATGAAGTTTTTTAAAAATGCTTGAAATATGTTTTTGTCGTGAAAAAATTTCGCCATTTATATTTAACTCTTTTAATATAACTTGTATTCTTTGTTTTGTTAACTCTAATTGCTGGTCATTTTCATTTTTTTTATAATCTAAAGTATCTTTAAGTGCCTTATATTCTTCTGGATGTTCAAGTCGAATAACTTGGTCATCCATGCCAAGTTTTAAATAATCTAGTCCTAATCTTTCACTAAGCGGAATATGAATATCTCTAACCTGCATTATAAATAT